>NZ_VAUV01000001.1:300000-479176 GCF_005780165.1 Phragmitibacter flavus
GGTTATTCAAACAGAAATTTACAAAGTAACAAGTCCGACGGTGGATGTTGGGAAGTTCACTGCCGTGACGGTGAAAGTGGCCCGGAGGACATCCGCGCATGGACTCGAGTCTGTCTGGATGAGCACCGCTCAATTCGAGCGACAGTGTAATTTCGAACAACGTGCATGCGAACCATTCTGAAACACGGGTCCACATTCTTAATTTGCCATCGGCAGCATTCTGTTTAACGTATTTACCCCCTGCGCCTATTGCCTTGCCTGAAAGCGCGGCGGATTCCCGTTCCGTTCCCCTGTCATTCGCATTCTGTTTTTTCTCCATTCCGACCGTTTCTATGAACATCACGCTCGAAACCCAGCCCAATTGCCGCGCCGTCATCCACGTTGAGATTCCCTCCAGCGATGTGCAACGCGAACGCGATTCCGTCACCACCAACTACGTGCGCTACGCCAAGCTGCCAGGCTTCCGCCCAGGCAAGGCTCCGAAAGCCGTGGTCGCGAAGAAATATCAGCCACAGATCCGCGAAGAGTTGGAGCAGGCTCTTGTCCGTCTCGGCTATCAGGAAGCGGCCAAGCGCAATGATGTGGATATCTTGAACGTGTTGAACGTCAAAGACCAGTCGCTGCATCAGGATGAGTCGTTCACCTTCTCCCTTGAAGTCAGCACGGTTCCAAAATTCGAACTGCCGGAATACAAAGGCATCGCGGTGAAACTTCCTCGCGTGGAAGTCGGCGATGACGATGTGGAGCACGAATTGCTTCACCTTCGCGAGCGTTACCAGACTTTTAAAGATGTCGAGCGCCCAGCCGCCATCGGTGACTTCGCGGTGGTCACCGCCGAAGGCACCGTCGACGGACAACTGGTTGCCGACGCGTTCCCTGAGGCACCAGCATTCCTCAAGAAGATGGACGGCAACTGGCTGGAACTCACCGAAGAGGAGAGCTTCCTCCCTGGCTTTTTCGCCGCGTTGGTCGGCATCAGCAAGGACGAGGAGCGCAGCGTGACCATCGAGGTGCCTGAAGATTTCCCGTTCGAAGCCGCCCGTGGCAAGAGCCTGGTTTTCAATGTCAAATGCAGCGGCGTGAAGGAGAAGGAACTGCCTCCCTTGGACGAAGATTTTGCCAAGAAGGTGAACCCGGAGTGGGACCTTGAGCGGCTGCGCACCGAAGTAAAAGCCGCCGTGACGCAACGGCGTGAGCGCTCCCGCGAAGAAGCCAAAACCAATCAGGTCTTGGAGTTTTTGACCGAACGTCTTGAGTTTGAACTTCCTCAGGAAGCCGTGAACCGCGAGGCCCAACGCCGCACCAACGAAATCGCCAGCAACGCGCTTCGTCAGGGCATGGACCAGCAGGCGATCATGGAAGCCCAGGAGCAGATCGTCAGCGCAGCGACCCAGCAGGCTCGCCAAAACGTCAAGGTGGACTTCATCCTTAGCGAGATCGCCAAACGCGAAAACATCTCGGTCACCGAAGAGCAACTCCGCCGCGCATTGGCCCAGATCGCCATGCAGGAACGCATTGCTCCGAAAAAGCTTCTCAACGACGCCCGCAAAAATGGGCTTATCGAACGCCTTCGTGCGGATTTGTTGATCCAGAACTCGATCCAATTCTTGAAAGAGCAAGCCGCCATCGAAGAAGTTGAACCGGAAAAAGAAGACTGCGGGCACAAGCATTAATCACCAGGCGTGAATCGCCAGGCGATAGAAATTAATTGAATGAAAATGGCGGCCACTAGACTGGCCGCCATTTTTTGTCGCGCTGGGGCATCCTGCAAGACATCGACAACCGTTTTCACCAATCAGGTTGAAAACCCATTCGTGGCGTCTCCGACTTTTCTTACTGCAAATGCCGTCTGAGACACCAACCCCGGACTCAGAATTCGGGTTCGGTCGCGAAGGATCAATGCGTGCGCTTGCGCAGCATCGGAACCACCAGCGTGCCGACGGTGATAGCGCCCCGCGCGAGCTTGCCAAGCGGTCCGGGGATGCGGGTGGAAAGCCGGGTGAGGAGAGTAAAAGCACCAGCGCTCAAAGCGAATTTGGCACCTTGGCGGAGAAGATCACGGGTGGCGGGTTTCATGGCAGAGAAAAGAATTTGGAAGGCGCTTCAATGCACCGTCCATCTCTCATTAAAACGTGCCGATCCTAAAATTAGGATGTCGCCATTTTCACTCGCTTTGATTCAAGGTGGCAACAGGTGCGGCGGAGGCAGCGGACCAGGAAGGATGTCCACCCGCGCGCCAGTGCCGACCTGATCATACAACCAGGCGATCTGCCGTGACCCCATGCGCACGCAGCCATAACTCGCTGCCGAGCCAAGCCGGGATTCTTCGGCCGTTCCATGGATGTAAATGTAGCGGTCGTAGGCCCGGGCATTCTGTGGCTCCAACCCTTTCAGCCAGAGAATACGCGTGACAATCGGATCACGCCCGGGGGCATTGACCGGAACAATTTCGCCCGTCGGTTTGCGATCTTTCAAGCGCATGCCCAGCGGAAGTCCGTCGCCCACTTTCTTGGCAATCTTCATGCGTCCCAGCGGGGTGTAATTGCTGCCGGGATAGTCTCCGAGACCAAATTTGGAAGTGCTTATCGGAAACGTGGCAATCGGCCGGCCTTCTTCAAGCAGGGCCATGCGTTGTTCCGCCACGCTGACCACCAGCCGATGTTTGGTGTCCGCGCAACTTGAGAGCAGCATCAGGATGAGTGAACTCATCAGCAAAGGACGAACAAGACAAAACAGCGGCGACATGGCGCTGATCATGCCACAAAACAGACGGAGTTCAAAAGAAGAAGGTCATCGGGTCATTCCATCCCGGGCGGCTTGCGGGTCTCCTGTCCGACAAAAATCAGGCAGTCATTTGGATCGTTGATGTGGAACTCGGTCATGCCATAGTCGCGCTCTGACAGTTCGGTGATCTTATACTGGCCCCGGTAAGCTTGAACGTGCTGCCAGAGAGGCCCGATGTCGTCGACTTCGATGTAGATCTCCGTGTGGCCACGCACGGCTTTCATCACGGATTCGTCATCCGCCTTCATGAAGTGAACGGTGGCGCCATCTTTTTCGATGATGGAATATTGGGCGGATCGCATGCAAACCGTGAAGCCCAATACCGAGGCGTAAAAGTCCAGCGTTTCATCCATGTCCGCCACCGCCAGCATGGGGCTGATGACCTTTACTTTGGAGTTCTTTCCGGAGTTGCTCATGGAGTGGTCGTTCGAATTCTTCGAGAACATGTTTCGCGATAGATTGCCTTGAATGCACGCTTTATGTTCCGATGAGGACAACGATTTTCTCTTTCCTGCTTATTCCGTTCCTGGCTTCAGCAGAAATGATCGAAGCCGACCTGTTGATCGTTGGAGGTGATGAATCGGGATGTGCTGCAGCCGTGCAGGCGGCCCGTCTTGGGGTGAAGAACATCGTGGTCGTCAATGACATCGACTGGCTCGGCGGACAGTTCTGCACGCAGGGCATCGGACCGATCGACGAATGGACCATGGTCGAAGGCAAACGCACCGAATTTCCGGCCAGTGGACCATTCCTCGAAATCCTCGAACGCATCCACGCGCACAACCGCAAGACCTATGGACTTGCCCGACCCGGCAACAGTTGGTGCGGCAGCAACACCATCGAACCCCGGGCCGCCGCGCAGATTTTTGAAGACTGGTTGGCTCCTTATGCATCGCAAATCCGGGTGATCAAAGGCTGGGAGCCTGTGAAGGTTCGTGTGGAGAACGGAACAGTGCAGGGTGTAAATTTTCGCCGGGTGGATGGAGGCTCTGATGACAGTCTCACCATTACCGCGAAACTTACCGTGGATTCCAGCGACTGGGGCGATGTCATCCGACTCAGCGGAGCGGGTTACATGGCGGGACCCGACCTCAAATCGCGCTTCAACGAGCCCAGCGCTCCCGATGTCCTTGAACCCGGTGGTCATCAGGAAATGAATCCCATTTCCTGGTGTCCGCTGCTGCGTGAGGCAGGCAAGGACAGCACCATTCCAAAACCGCTGCGTTATGATGAACGATCTTTCGCCGATTGGAAAAAAGCACCGCCATGGGTGGATTGGGACGGCAGCGGCGGGATTTATAACTCCAGTGGTTGGTGCATCTACACGCATCGTCGCATGGTCGATCGTTATCATCACGAGCTCGCACCTGGCACCGAAGCCGTCATCCTCAACTGGCCAGCCCATGATTATCCGCTCAGCACGCTTCCAAAACAGGTGGTGGATGCGTTGGAACAAAACGAAACCGGTGCTTCGGAGAAGAACATTGTCGACATGACGCCCGCCCAACGCCGGATCGTCTTCGCCGATGCAAAACAACGCGCATTGGAGTTTGTTTATTGGCTGCAAACGGCGGTTCATGATCGCGTTGGCGACTACCCCCAATCTTTTCGCTACATGAAACTCGCGGACGACTACGGCACCAGCGATCAGCTTCCCCCCAAACCTTACATTCGCGAAGGTCTGCGTCTCGAAGCGTTATACGTTATGCGCGAACAGGACGTGCGCACCGAATCCAAAGAACCTCGCTGGGCCAAAACCATGGTGCCCGATGGAGTTTTTGGATGGCAGTTCAACCTCGATTTCCATCCCACGCGTCGGAACTTTGTGGACAACGATCCGACTCAACCCTGGCAGGCAAAACACTATGGCACCCGCAACTGGTCGACGGACACCGATCGCGCCATGTTCCCTCTGCGGAGCCTGGTGCCCGTAAAGTTGGATGGTCTGCTCGGTTGTTCCAAAAACATCGGCGTCACCAGCATGGTTCAGTCCGCCGTGCGGCTTCACGGTCAAATGATGCATGTCGGCACCGCTGTTGGAACCGTCGCCGCATTGTCCCTTCGTGATGGAATCTCACCGCGTGAAATCGCGGCTTCACCCCAACGCATTCGCGAGGTTCAAACCCGGCTGGTGCGCGGAGCAGACGGTCATGGCACTCTGCTGTGGCCATGGCAGGATGTCCGGCCTGACGAACCCCATTTTGAAGCTGCCAATCTGCTGACCGTCGCTGGAATCTGGCGCGCCGACCCGGAGGATGTCCATTTCCGGCCACATCAAATCGTCACCCGCCGCGAACTCGCCTCCGCGCTCGCCCGCCTTTGCCGCGCTTTGCCCGATGCCAAAGATTGGCCGGAGCTGAAACCCACTTCGCCCTACACCGATGTTGCCGATACCGACAAGGACCGCCCATTGATTGAAGCCATGATCTCGTGGGGCAACTTCGGTCCGCAGCAGCCCACCTTCCATCCCGACGAACCCACCACCTGGGCGACCCTGCATCGCTGGCTGGCAGCATTGGACCTGCCGGTGTTTGCCTCCCTGGTTCACCGCAACAATGGTGCCCAACCGCTGAATCGGGCCGAATGTGTGGACTATCTCCACCGCGTCCTGCAAAAACGCGGCGAGTTTTTCCCACCGGACTTCAACGTCGGAGATCCCAACGATGCATTGCCATGGGATCGCGACAACAACAGCGTTCCTGATCGCCTGCAACCGCCATCGTGAGATTTGCGATCCCGTATCCTCCCTTCGTCCCAACGGGACGACTCATAAGAGCCCGGCACAAGGTGCCGGGTTCGCTTGCGCAGGGGTAGCGTCCTGTTGGGACGCCTCATGCACAACGGGGGTCGCCTTCTCACCTCGCATGAAGCGTCCCTGCAGGACGCCACCCATCTCTCGGCCAAAAACCTGGCACTGCGTGCCAGGCTTTTATGAGCCGTCCCCACGGGACAGAAAACTCACACAAACGATCGACCGCCCATCCCGCCACCCCCATCCCGCCACCCATTTCTCCATTGACCATCTTGTGAATCCGTGCAAAACATATCAACGTATCAGTATTCGTCTATATTAAATCTGCGAACCATCCATGTCCCGTTCCTACATCTTCTCCTCTGAATCCGTCGGCGAAGGCCACCCTGACAAAGTTGCCGATACCATCTCCGATGCCATCCTCGATGCCTGCCTGGCCATCGATCCGAAAAGCCGCGTTGCCTGCGAAACCTTCGTGAAAAGCAATGTCGTCGTTGTTGGTGGTGAAATCACCATCCCCAAACTTCAGAACAAGAAAAAAGGCACCACCAAGCCCATCGACGACGTCATCAACGTCGGCGCGGTCATCCGTGAAGCCGTCCGCGGCATCGGTTACACCAACAGCGACGACGTGTTCCACGCCGACCAGATTTTCATCAACAACTACCTCACCATCCAGAGCCCCGACATCGCCCAAGGCGTTGACGCCGCTGAAGCCGATGGCAAAAAACACGCCGAACAAGGTGCTGGCGACCAAGGCATCATGTTCGGTTACGCCTGCGATGAAACGCCTGAGCTCATGCCTGCGCCGATCATGTTCGCCCACCGTCTTGGCCGCGAACTGACCCGCATCCGCAAGGCCGGCAAACTCGCCAAATGGCTGCGTCCCGACGCCAAGTCCCAGGTCTCCGTGGAATACGTCGACGGCAAACCCACCCGCATCGTCAACGTCGTCATCTCCACCCAGCACGCCGCTGACGTGAGCCACGCAGAGATCGAAAAATTCTGCATCGAGCAGGTGATCAAAAAGGTCCTTCCGAAGGACATGCTCACCAAAGACACCGAATACCTCATCAACCCGACTGGCAAGTTCGTCATCGGCGGACCTCAAGGCGACAGCGGCCTCACCGGACGCAAAATCATCGTCGACACCTACGGCGGCATGGGCCGTCACGGCGGCGGTGCCTTCTCCGGCAAAGACCCCTCCAAAGTTGACCGCTCCGCCGCCTACATGGGCCGCTGGGTTGCCAAAAACATCGTCGCAGCCGGCCTCGCCACCAAGTGCGAAATCCAGTTCGCCTACGCCATCGGCCACCCACAACCTGTCAGCGTCCACGTCGACACCTTCGGCACCGGCACCGTCTCCGACGACGCCATCCTTGCCGCCGTGCTTGAAGTGTTCTCCTTCAAACCCGCCGATATTGTCAAACAACTCAACCTGCTGCGCCCCATCTACAGCAAATCCACCAACTACGGTCACTTCGGTAAAGACGACGCCGACCTGACCTGGGAAAGCACCAGCAAAGCTGACGCTCTCAAAAAAGCCGTCAAATAAGCAACCCTCAGAAATCCGACAACGGAATCCTAACCTACTAATCATCATGTCTGACCGCAAAATTGACTATCACGTAAAAGATATCGCCCTCGCCGAATTCGGCCGCAAGGAACTCGACATCGCCGAGCACGAAATGCCCGGCCTTATCGCCACCCGCGAAAAATACGGCCCGAAAAAGCCGCTCCAAGGCGTGCGCATCACCGGCTCCCTTCACATGACCATTCAAACCGGCGTGCTGATCGAGACCCTCACCGAACTCGGCGCCGACGTGCGCTGGGCTTCCTGCAACATCTTCTCCACCCAGGACCAAGCCGCCGCCGCCATCGCAGCCTCCGGTGTTCCTGTCTTCGCCTGGAAAGGTGAAACCCTTGAAGAATACTGGGATTGCACCTGGAAAGCCATCGTGTTCCCCGGCGACAAAGGCCCTCAGCTCATCGTCGATGACGGCGGCGACGTCACCCTCCTCATCCACAAAGGTTATGAGATGGAAAACGGCGACACCTGGATCGACACCCCTTCCGACAACCACGAAGTGAAGGTCATCAAGGACCTCCTCAAGAAGATCAAGGTCGAACAGCCCGGCATCTTCCACGAGATCGTCAAAGAACTCAAAGGCGTGTCCGAAGAGACCACCACCGGTGTGCATCGCCTCTATGAAATGGCCAATGCAGGCAAACTCCTGTTCCCCGCCATCAACGTCAATGACTCCGTCACCAAATCCAAGTTCGACAACCTCTATGGCTGCCGCGAATCCCTCCTCGATGGCATCAAGCGTGCCACCGACGTGATGATCGCCGGCAAAGTCGGCGTTGTCTGCGGATACGGCGATGTCGGTAAAGGCTGCGCTGCTGCTCTTCGCGGCATGGGCGCCCAAGTTATCGTCACCGAAATCGACCCTGTCTGCGCTCTTCAGGCCGCCATGGAAGGTTACCGCGTGATGCCGATTGAAGACACCCTTGGCACCGGCGACATCTATGTCACCACCACCGGCAACAAAGACATCATCACCGCCGATCACATGGTGAAGATGAAAGACCAGGCCATCGTTTGTAACATTGGTCACTTCGACAACGAGATCCAGGTCGACAAACTTGAGAAACTCGACGGCATCAAGAAGCTCAACATCAAACCTCAGGTCGACAAATACACCTTCCCTGCCGGCAACAGCATTTATATGTTGGCTGAAGGCCGTTTGGTAAACCTTGGTTGCGCCACCGGCCACCCAAGCTTCGTCATGAGCAACAGCTTCACCAACCAGACCCTCGCCCAAATCGAGCTCTGGGAAACCAAGGACAGCCGCCCGATTGGCGTCACCGTCCTTCCGAAGAAACTCGACGAAGAAGTCGCCCGTCTCCACCTTGAGAAGATCGGTGTCAAACTCACCGTGTTGAGCAAAGACCAGGCCGACTACATCGGCGTCCCCGTCGACGGCCCTTACAAGCCTGAGCACTACCGCTATTAAGCCTCACGGCTTCTCAGTTCGTTGTAGCATCAATTCCCAAAACGGATGGTCGAAAGGCCATCCGTTTTTTTGCGCTTGCTGGAAGAATCGTCCGAAGCGTCCAGTATGATATTCTTCTTCCATAATTAACTGCCGTCTGTCAATCTGTCCGCTGGCCGCCATGATCCGTCGATTCTCTATCATCATCCTGCTGCTGACGTTTCAGCTGCTTCTTTTGGGCGTGGTGAAGTCTGATGCCGCCACCACCTACCTGATCGACTTCGGAACGGTTGGCAACCAAACCACCACTGTCGATGCCAACGGCAACCGCTGGAACAACCTCACCGGGGCCAATGCGGATGCGACCACCAATCCACGCAGTGGGTCGATCACGCTTCAGGACATTGGCGGGACGGCAGGGATTGGAATGAATTATTCTTTCCCCACTACGGGAGGCGATCCCAACTTCTCCAACAAAAACTCCACCCTTCATGCCTCGCTTGGTTCGCTTTCAAATCTGGGTTTGATGAACATCGACAGCGCCACACGCGACGTCATCTGGTCCAGCGGTCCCATGGTGTTCACCTTCACCGGTCTCGATCCCCTGTTGGACTACTCCTTCAATCTGTTTGCCTACCGTCTTTTTGCTGGCAGGACCAGCAGTTATCAGCTGCAGGGACTCACCAGCTCCTCGCCAACCATCTTGAATGTGGACAGCACCAATACCGGCGACGGAACGATCCTGGAATTCCTCAATTATAAACCCAACGCCTCTGGCGAAATTGTCCTTCAAGTCAATTCTGGCACGGGTGGATATGCCTACCTCAGTTCGGTGCAGATTTTGGTGAGCCCCGAACCGCAGCGCGCCCTGCTGCTGCTTATTGGTTTGGGCACCATCGTGTTGCGCCGTCGGGCTTAAAACGTATCCGTGTAACTTCAATCCAACGCGACCTTCACGACCACTTTCAAAACCTCGCACGTCTCTCCCCAAACCACGCCGGGCGCATGGGCATCCTCGGGGAAAAGCACGGCAAATCGACCCGGCTCCATGGGGAGTTCGGCAAATTCACCCGGCGGCTGCCATTTGGCGACGTCTTTTACGGTATCAAACTCCCGGACAATGACTTCCATCATCGAAAGGGGTGCCCACAGAATCCTCTCCCGGCCACTCAACAAAAACTGCACATCGGCATACTTGCGATGCGCTTCGAAAAGGGCGTCTTCTAGCGGTTTGGTGGTATAGCTATCAACCCCTGCAAACACTCGGTCGCCATCGATTTCATAACGACCCGGAGCAGGAAGAGGTCCTTGATAAAGCGATTGCAGAAACTCGAAGGCCTTTGCCAACCCGGCATGCAAAGGGGCATATCTGCCCGCCTGATCAATCGTATCAAAAATCATTCCTCGTTCTTTTGCTTGTGGTTAGGATGGCGATACCTGCTTGAGCACCGTTTTCAAATATTCCCCATGCGGCATTTCTTTGCCATCCTTAAAACGGATCACATACGGTTTGCCCGTGGTGCCGGAATAGCTGGCCGCTTTTTCAATGAAATCGGTGGCGGTGCTGATCTCATCCGATTTCGATTTGCGTTTGGCCCGCAAAAACTTGGCAGCGTTCTTGGCAGTGTATTCCCTGCCATTTCGGATGAAAGTCGCCTCATCCAGCTTTTCCACATGCGTGATCAGGGCATCAATGGCGCGGGTCTGATCGGGGGTCTCGGCTGCGAGCAGCACTCCACTCAAAACAAACAATGGCAACAACAGGGCGATCAACAAGGAAGATTTCATGAGGAATGAGGGAAAGAATGAATCAAAGCTAAATTCGTATCGCTTGATACAAGGGGATCCCTTTTGCGCCAACTTTTTTAATGGGGCAATGAATGGGTTCGCTCTTCTCGTCAACGCAGACGTTACGCCACGGACGATTTGAATCATGGGCCCGAAGCTCATCCCAATCATCCATGTCCAGCACCCCAATACAAAGTGCTGCGCCGCCATCCCTGCGGAGCTCTGTGGTTAAGTTGTGTTTCCCCAAAAATCTCTTGAAAACTGAGCGATTTTTGAGGATTCCGAAACTCACGTCGCGAGCCAAGACCACTCCCTAGATCCCAACTTATAGAAATCCTATACCGCGACGAGTATCGAAAAGCCGCTTAGCTTAGCGCCATTCAGGACCGACTCCAGACGAACATTCATTTTTCATCTAAAATCCAGTATCCCGTGGCTCGCTGTAAAAAACGAACGAGATCAGTTCCCTCGACAGTGACCGGCCTGTCGCGTTCCAGTAGGGCGACGAGTTGTTGGTGCTGTTGACTTTCCAGCCAGCCCTTCCCATGTTTGAGGCACAACTCCTGATTCAGCGCGAGCCTAACTTCTGGCAACATTGCAGGTGCCAGCAACCAGTCTTTAAAGTGCTTCGCTGCTTCTGCGGGAAAGAACCTAGCCATCAGGTGAACGGCATGGATTCCCAGAATTGGGTTATTGCTACGCACGTAGTTCTCCAGCATTTTGAGCCGTAGATCCTCCGGAGTTTGATCATAGCGTCGCAGGGATTCCGCCCAGTCAAGATGTAAATTATAGAGTCCAGGGTGAACATCATTCTCGAAAATCACCGGCTTGAATAGGACATGGAAAATGGAAGCTTTGGGACAAAGGGTGAATTTTTCAATGGGATATTGGTCGTAAATGGGATGCTCTTTTGATGGGGGTTCCGGCCCAAATTCTTTAGCAGTTACGACAAAGCAGATCAGTTTTTTTCCTACTTGTGCTAGATCTTTTTGATAGAATCTATCTTCGAATCCCAGCGTCGTGATATTTGCGACATCGGCTCGTGGCTCCATGCCATGTGGCACTAGAGAAAATTCCCGGTTCTTGAAATTAATATCAGGCTTCGAATAAAACATGTCTGTTATCGTGGCCATTGGATTCTGAATCATATCAGCTCCACTTCCCCGAGTGATATTTGGATATTTGTTTTTATCAAACGGCTCAGCTCTGGTGATTTCACAGTATGCCAAGGTTGCGTTTAGGAGGGGCTTTTCGTCAGCGATCAGCATGTGCAACGGCATTATGCTGGATAAAAAGCTAAGAGATCCGATTAAATGTGTGTGCATGTTTTGTTTTCCTCCCCTTGAGGTGGTGTCGTTTTATGGAGCCCCCCAATCTTCGTGCGGCGCTGTGCCACTACTCAAATGGGGATATTCTTTAACAATCAAGGGGGTCCTCATCAATGTCAGCGAGGGGTCTCAATTTTCCATTGATTTGTCTCCTCGAAACAAACGCAGCACCTGCATAAGCCCCTTGGTTCTGACCGTTGCCATCGTGGAGGTATTTTCCGTCTGGTTGAATATTCCCGTAGGCCGACAATCTCCATTGAGACTGCTGCTCTGCAAGAATATAATAACGTTCGTCTGCCTCCTCAACCCCACAGCTGGTTGTTACAATGGCTTCGATGTCGAATTCGATTCCATTCATTTCTTTCCAAGATATAACTTGCCATCGCCAAGGATGATTAGCACTCAATCCTTCGCCGGCGGCGCATCAGCATCGCAACGGTGCCAAACAGCCACAGGATGGCGCGGGTTGGTTCGGGAATGACGGCAAGAGTAATGGTTCCGCCGACATACAAATCGGACAGGTCCCATGAGAGGCCCTCGCTCGCCACATTCGCACCGTCGATAAACAAAAAGTCATTTCCACGTCCGTCAGCCTGCCCGAGGTTTTCCCAGTTGATCAACTGCCAGGTATCCCCAATCTCCCAGCCACCGATGTCACTGGACGAAACAGAAAGTTGCACCATCTCTCCAACCGTCAGCGTGCCGGTAATATCCAGCTGGTCCGAATAACTGTCTTCAATGATGTCGCCCTGTCCTCCCGGACCGAACAGGTCGAACATCAGGAAGCTGTTGTTTTCAAAAACCAGCGCCCCGGCACCTGAAGTGTTGATGTCAAGATGCGCGGCTTCCAGAGCATTGTCTCCAATCGACAAAGCACCCCCTGTGGCGATGACGACCGAGTTGCCTGCCAAAGGAGAGATCGTTCCGCTTCCACCCAATACCGCGCCAGATTCCACCCGAAAATTTCCACCAAGGCTGTTGTTGCCGATGACCAGCAAAGTTCCTTCGTTGACCTGGGTGGCACCGCTGTAAGAATTGCTTCCCTCCAACCTGAGGATGCCTGCGCTGGTTTTGGTCAGCGTCATCTGGTTTGCGACGGACACTCCCGAACCATTGTAAATACCTCCAACGTTCGCCAACGCTCCGGATCTGGCAATCAACTGATCCACATTGATGTTGCCCAATCCCATATTGAGTGTGCCACCGTCGACCTCAACAATAGAAGTGGATCGCTCGTTGTTGGTGGTGGTGATATCACCAGCACCCGCCACAGTAAATGTCCCGCCGGCGATTTCCAGCCTTCCCTCGACGGTGCCTGAAGCTCCACCGAGTTGCCCTAGAAGAACATTGCCGGCAACGCTAACATTGCCGCCCTCCATACTCATCAAACCTTTGGTGTCGGTGGTCGCCGCTCCGTCCAGACGGCCAATCGTCACCGTAATGGCGGACACATTATTTCCCGCACTCGTTCCCAAATAGAGCGAGCCATTGGCGCTGCCTGTTCCACCGTTGATCTTGTATCCCACGGAAAGCTCTTCCAGCTCCGCGACCAAAGTCCCTCCCCGCATGTCCATGATGGCCGTCGGGTTCGATGCCGTGCCGGAGTTGTTGTAGCCCACCCGCAGATCGGTGAACCCCGTCGGGTTCGTGGCACCGCTTTCAAGAATCAAGGTGCCTCCCGCCTCAATGGTGGCGTTCGCACTGAGTTTGCGCCCACCAATCACCAACAGCGGAGTCGTCACGTTGTTGATGCCAGAGCCGAAAGCCAGGGAGGAGGTGCCTCCGTTTCCTGAATTCATGGAGTCGCCGACGATCACTTCGGTGGCCGCCGTGATGTTGTTGTTTTGCGCCAGCCTGACGACACCCGTGCTGGGACCCGCTGCCTCACCGTCGTTTTCCACACCAATCAAGAAGCGACCGACATTCGCGGTGAAATTCGAGCTGGCCGACAAGTCGACCTCGCCCACGCCGCCCGTGCCAGCAAGTTCCACATTCAGTCCACCACGACCCACTTCAAACAGACTTTCCGCCCCATTGCCCACACGTAGTTCAGCACCGGCGTCTACGACCAGCTTCGCCGGAGCAGCCGGTGTGCTGCCACTGACTACCCCCACTCTCAAATTACCAGCGGTGCTGCTCGCCACCCCGATGCTTCCCCCACTTGCCAGTCGAAGCTCTCCGCCGATCACCTCGGTGGTGCCCGAATAGCTCAACGCCTGGTTGAATGTTTGCGTGCCGCTGCCGACCTTGATCAACGAAAACAAACCGCCAACGCCTTCAGTAATCGTTCCATTAAAGACTGCCGTCGCATTGCCTGCACCCACGGTCAGCTCCGCGTCCCCGGTTCCGCTGCTGGTCACCACACCAGATCCGGTCAGTCCGGCGATGGTTTCCAACTGACCGTTCAAATCGAGAACACCCCCGCTGTTGATCAATACATCCGACGTGTCGGCAATCTGCTCACCATCAATCAGCCTTGCCGTCGCAGCCGAACCGCCCGCCGTGCCAATTTCTAGATCGCCACTCACCGAGTTGGCACCATAACCACGATTGAACAACGAGGTGCCCGCCTCCAGTTTCACCAAACCGGTATGGCTTGAGGAACCACCTTGAAGGAAACGCAACGTGCCATCTCCAGTCTTGGTAAATCCGTTGCTTCCACCTACGGCACCTATGCCCAGCTCTTCGCCCGCCGCCACGTTGATCACCCCCGCCGCATTGGCAAAAATCAAGTTGGTGTTCAGTGAGACCAATCCCGAACCCGTCTGCACCGTGATGGCACTGCTGCCGTTCAAAGTAAGCGTGTTTACGTAGTCCTCGACATTGACCGTGTTTGGCGTGCGGAAAGTCAGCGTTCCAATGTTCATGCTGGCACCAAGAACCATGGGGGCATCCTCAAAGTCGGAATTGGATGCCGAGAAAATGACGTTGGCATCCGCTCCAGGCACCAGGGCCGTGTTGACCAGTCCTTGCTCATCGGTGGTCCAGTTACTCATTCCACCCACTGTCATGCCGTTGCTTACCGCCCACTCATTCGGCGCGCCCGTGAATCCGCCCTTCCAGTAAAAATCATCGGGGATCACCGCCGCTTCGGTCACCGTCAAAAACACCCTGCCAGCCTCTTTGCCCACGGCACTGTTGAGGGTGAAGTTGGTAAAGTTATAGAAATTCCCCAAAGAATAATTGGCATTATCAAGGCTGCTGCCAGCGCCACCAGTGATCACGTTATATTCCGTGCCCGTGGTGTAGGACATGCCGGACACGCCATACACATCCAGAACAATGTTGCCTCCGACAATGGTGGAAGCGACGCCCGTCGAAGCAATCGCATTGCCCATCTCCACTCCGAGACGATGATTTCCCGCCAAGGACAGCGAAGCAACGGTTAGATCCTGATCCATTCCGCTCTGATAAATGAAATTTGCACCGGTGCTGACGTCCACGGCACTGGAGTTCTGCAACGCCAGCCCATTGGTCAGTCTCAACGTGCCTTCCTGCACCTGGGTGAGCCCCGTAAAAGTATTGGCAGCCGCCAAAGTCCATGTGCCGGTTCCCTTTTTGCGGAACGCATACGTAGCATTCGTTCCCGGACCATTGGCAATCACTCCGCTGACAATCCCATCACCCGCACCGAAGAACTGCAACTGACGTCCATTGGTCGTCTCGGAGCGTCCGGTCAGATTGCCGGTGATGTTGAACAACCCGGCCTGCGACTCAAAGTTGTAGCTGGAACCCCCGGTGGTGAACTCGATGTTGCCCGCCCAGGTGTTGTTGCCGCTCAAATTGCTCAAGGCAGCGGCATCGACTGAGCCGGTTCCCTGCCTCGCACCGATGAGCAATCGCTCACTGATGGTAATTCCCCCAGTCAGCTCCACACGGCCCGCATTGGAGCCTCCGTTGATCGTAGTGGTGCCGGTCAACGTTCCCAAAGCCGTGTCGCTTTCCAGTCTAAGGATGCCGCCACTGTGCGAAACACCGCCCCTGAAGCGGTTGTCGCCAGAGAGGACCACCGTGCCATCCGTGGTCTTGCTGATCCCACCATTGCCGGCGAGGGACACACTGACCGACCCGTCCCTAAACTGTCTGGTCGACCCGCTGATCATCACCGATCCATCCCCGATGATCTGGCCACCGTTGTCCAACGTCGTGGTCCCAACCGTGTCCCTAAATCCATTCAAATCGAAAATGCCGCCGTCCACCGTCACCCCGCCACCAGCGATGGCATTGTTGACCCCATATCTCAAGGTGCCGTCGAGAACGGTGGTTAATCCACCATAGGTGTTCACACTGTTCAGGGTAAAGGTTCCCGTTCCCGCCTTCGTCAGCGCCAGCAGAATGGGCGATGCCCCCCCATTCTCAATGATGCCATCAAAAGCACTGCTGCCATTTCCCGCACCCACCGTCAAAGTCGCCGTTCCCGTCACCCCATTCCTCACCCTTCCCGTGCCGCTCAATTCATCAATCGACTCATTGAAACCATTGAGCACCAGCAATGCGCCCGACTCGACAAACACGTCCGCCGTGTCGGCAATCTGTTCATTGGCCAGCAATCGAACTTGCGTTGGATTGTTCACATCCCCTCCCGCATTGATGTTGAGATCTCCGGTGATCGCATTCTGACCATCTGTCTTGCCCAACGCCAGAACGCCTTCATTCACATTCACCGGTCCAGAATAAGTGTTGGCAAGAGTCCCCGACAAGGTCAGCAACCCGGTGCCAATTTTCGTAAACCCATTGCCATCCACCACCGCGCGGATCTCCAGGTGATCCGTCGTTTCTGTCGTCAGGATCACCGAGTCGGGATCGGAAAATATTACCTGGTTGATGTCCAGCAAAACCTTGCCAGTGCTGTTGGCTTGCAGACTGTAGTTAAATGCTTCGATATCATCCTGATAAGTGGATTTGCCCAGGGTGAGACTAAAATTCTTGTCCACCAGACTGATCTCGGCTGGCGGCAATCCATCATTGATCTCATTGCCCCTGAACCAGACACTGTTCATTGCCATGTCGGCCCCAAGGCTCATTTCTAGATTCCCTAGCTCATCGGTAAAAAAGCGTGTCACCAACACATCGGAATCCATCCCAGGAACCAGTGGTGTCGAACCTGGCTCCGTGTCTTCCCCAAGATAAATTCCCCAGTTGCTGGTTTCTCCATCTGAAACCGCCCATACCTGCTCGTAACCATCCACTTTTTCTCCCTGCCAGACCATCAAGGGCGCCGTTGCCTCTTCAGTAATCGTCACCGTCACCGCCGTATCCGTTCTGTTGAAATCATCGACAGAGTAATTGGTGACGTTGAACAATAGCAATTCGTAATTGGTGGCCGAATTGAGCCCACTACCTGCTGCCAGCAGCGTTTTCGTGCCGCCGGCAAACGTCTGCCCGGCCAGTTGTTGCAGTTGCAGTTGAATGTTACCGCTCGCCGCCACGGCTGCCGAGGTGGAAACATGACCATCAAGCGTCATCCCCACGGCACTGCCATCTGCCAGCGTGATGCCCTGCGTCAACCCCAACGCACCGCTGCCGAGATAACGAAACGAGGCGCCGGACTCGACTTCAACCCCACTCGTGCCGCCCAAGGCCGCCGCATCCTCAACCGCCAAAATCCCGCTGCTGACGATTGTGCTCCCCGTATAAGTGTTGTTGCCATTCAGGATCGTCCGACCTCCACCAGATTGGGTAATGCCCCCGAGTCCGCTGATGTTTTGGGTCACGATGGAAGCCCCGTCTTGTTCAAAAACCAGGCGACTGGTCGCGAGCTGCAACTGCACATCGCCACTTCCCAAATTGCCAACCTCCCCAGCCCTACCCACCTGCAAAATGCCATTCTGAACGACGGTATTGCCGCTGTAAGTGTTGTTGCCCTCAAGGATCAGCGTGCCTGTCCCGCCTTTGGTTAAATTGGCAACCACCATCTCTCCATCGTAAATTTCCGCCACATTCTTCAGAGTGCCGCTGTTCGCGTTGAACGTGTCAACATTGATGTAGCCGCCTGTCATGTCGAGGGTCGCTGTCCCACCGAGAGTCAAGCTGCTCAGGTTGTTGCCGCCGACCCCTTCGGTGATGTTGCCGCCCACCGTCATCACGCCTCCGGTCACGGTCATTTTGGCATCGGAAAAACCTGCGCTCGGATTGATGGCGGAATGGGAGCCCATCACGATATCGCCAGCCACGGTCGCCGTTCCTGCCGTCATGTTAAATTCTGCCTTGCTGTTGGCATTCACCCCGACTGCCTGATCCTCGTTTTGAGCCAATGAGATGTTGTTGGCAAGCAAGGTCCCGCCGTTCATGTTGAACTGGGCGTGCAATGCATTGGCCTGACCGCCAGGACTGTTGAGAGGGCTTGTGTCGATGTTTAATACCCGGCCCAACACCACGTTCACCGCGTCGATTGTCCCCTGATCAAAAGTAAATGTGCCCTTGCCGTAGCCGATGCCGTTGTTTGGATCAGAAATGCCAGACAACCCCAGGACAAAATCCTGCAGCAGGAAATCAACACTGCCAGCAGAGAAATCCACCACTCCGTGAGGCGAGGATGAACCATCCTGAACCGCTGCATATTGAGAGGTGGGGGTGTTCGCGCCCAACACCAGATTGGCGCGCGTCACTCCACCCGCCAGTCCGCGAATGGTCACCGTCGGTGTGCCGGTCAATCCGCTCTGAAAAGCCGCATTGATGGATGTCCTCCCTGTGCCCAACATGATATGGGTGGCATTCAGATTCGTGGTCTGTCCAAAGTTCACCTGACTTCCCGTCAACGTGCCTGTGCCGGTCGATCCACCAAAACGCATGTTGGTCGCGGTGATGTTGGTCGTTTTTGCCAGGTTGAGGTGATAAACTGGCGCGCCGCTGCCCGTCCCGACGTTAAAATTGACCACATTGGCCGTAAAGTTGGCCAGTCCCGACATGTCCAGAATGGAAGCCGTCGCGTTTGAGCCTCCCGCGTTGGTGAGGGTGAAATTGTTCTTTGTCGCGACACCTGAATCCACCACCCAAGATCCGTCTCCCGTAATCGCCAGCCTCGCCACCCCGGCACTTGCTGTGGTCATCACCATTGCGCCGGTCGTCGTTAAAGTGGTCGATGGATCGATCTGCAGCGTGTGCCAGTTGGTTGGGCTGTTGTAATTAAAGGTCAGATTCGTCACCGAGAAATTTTGATCCACAATGGAGGTAACGGTCCCACTCGGGGCCAGGCCTGTCGCATCAAAGGTCACCGCTGTTCCCGCTGGACTCTCATCGGTGCTCCAGTTGAGAAAATTGCTCCAAAGGTGGTCGCCAGAGGAATCAACCCAAGTGGATTGCGCTACCGCAGGGTTGATGGCCAGCACGGCAGACATTGAAATCCCAGCCACCAGGCTGAGTTTGCGCCAGGGAAGGGAACGATCGGGTGTTTTCATTGGAGAAGAAAAATGGAGATTGGGTAATACAGGCATGGAGGCTGCGTGGATTTGGCTGCCTAACAGCATTGAGGATCGACAGACGCTTGAGTTGATGTTCGACGGCGTCTGCCCACCAACATGGCCGCAGCAGACAACAGCAGCAGCATGCGTGAAGGCTCGGGCACCACTGCCAGGCTCACCGTTCCGCCCACATACAAATCACTCAGATCCCAGATGAGGTTATTGGCCAAAAGCTCGTCCTCGAGTTCAAAATCAAAAACAAACGGCTGCCCCATGTAGTTCAATCCATTCCAGTCAATCAACCTCCAGGTGTCACCTGCCAGCCAGTTGTCGATGATGCTGTCCGTATCCACCGACACCCTGAGCGCCACATTGGATCCCACCTCCAGGGCACCCTGCAGATCAAGATAATCCGCGTGGTCGTCTGACACCGTGCTCCCGTGTCCGCCGCCTCCATAAATGTCCAAATCGAGAAAGCTGTTGTCCTCAAACGCCAATGCACCAATCCCGCTGGTGACCACCTCAAAGGATGAGCCAACCGTGTCGCTCACATTGCCCACCGACAACACCCCGGTAACACTCACGCTCTCCCCGGCGGCAAGCGACACCGATCCACTGCCCCCGAGCGCGGCTCCCGATGCCACGGAGTAGGCCCCACCTCCACCGTGCGATCCGTTCACCAACAACGTGCCGGCACTCACCGTCGTTGTTCCCGCGTAAGTGTTGTTTGCGGTCAGGTAAAGACGTTCATCTCCAGCTTTGTTGATCCCGCCATTGCGAATCACCGTCTCAATGGTCGCGTCCGTATCTTCCGCCGTCACCGGGGAATTCACCGTGATGGTCCGCTCCTCTCCGCCGAGATCCAGCACTCCGGTGCCTGGTGCTGCGGTGCCGGTGGTGCCCGTCCCAGTGATCAACAAAAATCTGGGGGTGTTGCCATCTGCGCCACGGTTCATGTCAAACTGGATGTCGCCGTTCAACGTCAACACTCCATCCGCCCCCGTTCTCACGGTGGCCCCCCCAAAGGTGGTGGTGCTCAAAGTCAGACCGCCGACCGACTGGGCCTGCCCGTTTAGATCAAAGAGGGCATTGTTGCCCCCATTGGCCTCCATGCGCACCACCACGTTGTCGCGCAACTGGTTGTCCGCCGCCAGTCGCAGAACCGAGGTTCCGGCACCCAGCGTCTGGATAAAGATCTCTGAAGATCCAAGCGCATCCGTGCCATCAGTTTTTGCGAGCTCCAACACTCCTTGGAGGACACTGGTGAGGCCGGTGTTGGTATTGGCTTCACTGCCGCTCAAAGTCAGCGTGCCACTGCCGGATTTCGTCAGCGCAATGGCCCCGGCGTCATCGTCTTCTGCGATGATCCCGGAAAAGACGCCCCCACCCTGCACTTCGATTTTCGAAGCTCCGACGCTGCCGTTGATCACCTGACCTGGACCATTCAAGGCACCAATCGTCTCGGTGTGTCCATTGAGATCAAACACCCCGTCG
The DNA here is from genome assembly GCF_005780165.1 of Phragmitibacter flavus. Taxonomy (NCBI): domain Bacteria; kingdom Pseudomonadati; phylum Verrucomicrobiota; class Verrucomicrobiia; order Verrucomicrobiales; family Verrucomicrobiaceae; genus Phragmitibacter; species Phragmitibacter flavus. The sequence continues at coordinate 320,543 of NZ_VAUV01000001.1, forward strand.
GCGGCAATGGCAACGGCACCGCTGTTGGCTATCTGTTCAGAACCCATCAGCACCACCGCCGCCGGACCGCTCCCATCGCCGATGTCCAGATCGCCGCTGATGGCATCGGTTCCCGCTGCCTTTGCCAGTTCCAAAACCCCTGCACTCACCACCACTTTGCCGGTGTAAGTATTGGCACCCGCCCCGCCCAATCGCAGAACTCCAGCACCCGTCTTGGTGAAGGCATTGCCACTGAGCGGGCCGGCAATGGCCAGCCGTTCATCCAGCGCCACCAGCAGTTGCGGAAGGGCGTTCGTCAAATTAACCCCCACATTCAACGTCACTTCTCCGGCCCCTTCATTGACGGTGACGGCATTTTCGCCATTGAGCGTCAGCACACGTCCATCCGCATCCAACACCACCTCAGTGGTATCGTTAAATGTCAGCGATCCCACCGACATGTTGGTGCTCATCGTCATCGCCCCCTGGTTGCTGGCTCCAGTCGCCGAGAAGATCACATTGGTGTTTTCCCCCGGCACCAGACCGGTGTTGTTGCCAGCTGGAGCGATGTCAGTCACCCAGTTGCTGTTACCGCTCAGGCCACCGCCATCAGACACCGACCAGTCCGCTGGAGACCCTGCAAAACCGCCAAACCAATATGCCTCCGCCAAACCGGCCACCGCCGTCGTTCCGATCAAAATTTGTGTATCCGTCACCGTCAAGTCCGTAGGATCGACCGAAAAATTGGTCGCGTTGTAAACATTGCCCAGACTGTAGGTCGCCCCGCCGCTGGTGAGAATTCCGCCTGCCTCTGCATTCACCAGCACATGCGTGCCCCCCGCTGCCACACCCGAGACGCCATACACATTGACCGAAATCGCACCGGTTGCACTCACCGCCGTTGCATCGTTCACGCGAATGGAACCCACTGTCGGACTGCCCACCTCCGCGCCGATGCTCGAACCGCCCGCCAGTGACAGTGAATCAAGATTCAGCGTTCCTCCGCCCGCCGCAAAATCAAACGTCGCGCCCGCTGCCACCGTCACCGCCGCATCGCCGTTCATCGCATTCACACTGGTCACCAGCAACGTGCCGCCGTTGACATTCGTGGCACCGCTGTAGGTGTTGGTGCCCGACAGCTTGAGCAGTCCTCCCGTTGTTTTGGTCAATCCCGCGCCGAGATTGATTTCGAAAACATTGCGCAGTTCGCCAGACTCCAGCTCCAGCGTATCGATCAGGCTCTCGGTCGTGGCTCCTCCGATGGACATGCCATCCATGTCCAGAACCGCCCCGTTCAGCGTCAGACGACTGTTGGTGATGCCATCTCCCGCGCCATCAATGATGTCCGCATGGGTGATGAAGGTGCCGCCCGTGAGATTCAGCACGGCATTCACCGTTTCTCCATTCGCGCTACCGAGACGGATCAGGTCGTTCACTTCAAAAATGCCGCCGCCAACATTCAATGTCCCCGTGACCGTTGCACCATTGCTGCGTGTGCCGATGAAAAGCCGATTGGCCACAAAAGTGCCCTGGTCGAAGTTCAAAGTGCCAACCGCCCCACCCGTGCCGGACGCATCTCGTTGTCCGATCACCACATCATTGGCGATCACCGCCACGTCGTGTCCCGTCAGATCAAGAATGCCCGTCACCGTTGAACTGGTGCCCACCTCGCTGTTGCGGCCAATGTTGATGTTCACCCCACTCCCCGGCGTTTTGCCGGTTAGAACCAGCGTCCCAGTGTCCGTGCCAAAATCCATCCGCGCCGGTGCTGATTGCTGCTTGCCGCGTCCCACATCCAGTTGCGTGGTGGCAATCACGTTTTCTCCGGCCCCAAGCCAAAGTTCTGCACGATTGCCGGAGTTGTTGGTGCGGCTGTTGCCCACCGAGACCACGTTCGCCGTGATGTGGTTGCTCGTATTCGACAGCCACAATGTCGCCGCATTGCGGGAATTGTCAGCCACCCGCAGCTGGTTCACATCCGCAGTGAAATTCCCCAGTTCACGCAAATCCAGCACGGCGTTGTTGGTGGCCAATCCCTGGTCCAGATTGGACCTGCCCACCTCAATGATCCCGGAACTGTTGATCACCTCCAGCCTGCCCCCTCCATCAAACAACGCATTGGTCGTCCTGCCCACCTCACCAGGCAAACCGACCTTCAAACTGTCGACCCCGGTGATGCTCAATGTCTGTCCTGCGCCGATATGCACCTCGTTGTAGGCCGATGTGGAAATGCTGGCGAAAGTCAGACTGCTCACCGTCTGGCTGGCATTGGTCAGATCCAGTTCCCCCACCGTCCCGCCGCTGCCAATCGTCACCGCTCCGCTCTGCGGCAGCGTCTGATTCACTCCAATCACCAACGTGCCCTGGTCAACCGCCGTTACCCCGGTGTAAACATTGCCTGTCGAAAGCATCGTGACGGTGCCCGATCCTGATTTCCGCACCCCGACATTGCCGCCCAGATTCGCGCCCACCGTGCCGTCGCGAAGATTGAAATCCGCTGTGCTGCTCAACAATCCGGTCGTGCCGGTGATGGTGCCGCCGCCGTCCAAAGTCACCAATCCCACCTCGTCATCATACTGCCCGATGTCGAGCACCGCCGTGCCGCCACTCACCGTGACATCCCCGGCCAGCACATCATCCGATCCATACGCCAGCGCGCCTTCAGACACCCTCGTCAATCCAGTAAATGTCTGCGACCCCGAAAGCGTCTGCACCCCGGAACCAACCTTCTCGACCGACCCCCCGCCCGCACCATCTTCGATCAAGCCGCTAAAACTGCCACTCCCACCACCCTGACCCATCTGCAACAACCCCGCACCGGCTGCAAGATTGCTCACCCGACCATTGCCGTTCAAGGCATCGATCATCGCCGTCAATCCGTTCAAATCAAACAAGCCGCTTCCATTCACCTCGAGATCTGCGCTTTCAGCAAACTGACCGGAATTTTCCAACCTTGCCGTTCCTCCATTTTCCACCACCAGCCCGCCCGATATCGCATCATTTCCCGCCTCCTTGGCCAATACCAAAAGCCCTTCCTCGACCACGATCTCGCCCGTGTTGGTGTTGTCCACCGCACCGCTCAAGGTCAAGGTGCCATTCCCGGTTTTGGTGAAGCCATTGTCCCCGCCGACAATCCAGCCAAATTCCAAATCACCCGAACCCGCCTGCACTTCCACCTGTGCATCGGCATTGGCAAAATTGAGGGTGGTGTTCAACTCCACCAAACCCGCCGTGTTAAGCACGGTGATGGCATCAGCCCCATGCAGCGTCAGTTGATAAGCAACGTCCTGCAACCTTGCCGGATCAGCATCCGCAAAGGTCAAGGTCCCCATGTTCATGTTCGCCCCCAGACTCATCGCCGCCTGTTGGGCAGGGTCGGCATTCGATGCAGAGAAAATGACATCGGTCAAAAACCCGGGAACCTGCGGTGTGTCGTTCAAACCAGCCGCGTCCTCCGTCCAGTTGCTGCTGGTGGAGCCATTGCTGACCGACCACACCCCTTCACTTTCCGCAAATCCGCCCTTCCAAAAAGCCTGTGCCAGTTGCGCCTGACCGGTGATGTTCACAAAAATCGAATCCGTATTGCCGCCAACCGAGTTCACCACAAAGTTGGTCTGGTTGTAATAGTTGCCCAGCGCATACCCGGTGTTTCCAAGGCTGCCTGCGGTTGCCTTGATGATGTCCACCACATAAACCTGCCCGTCGTTGTAATTCACCCCGGCGGAACCAAACACATTCACCGTCACCGTCCCGGCCACCGTGGTCGCATTTCCCACCACAATCGACCCATCAACCACCTCTGCGCCGATGGTCGAACCATTCGCCAGATCCAGCGTCGCAAGCGACAGGCTTTGTCCGCCTCCTGGCGAGTAGTCAAAGGTCGCACCAGAAGCCACGCTCACTCCGCTGGTGCCGTTCATTCCATCTTCGCTGGTGACCCAGAGACGGCCCTCATTCACTTGGGTCAGGCCGGTGTAAGTATTCACCCCATCAAGGATCAATTCACCAGATCCGGTCTTCACCAGACCCGCGCCGCCGTTGATCTGTGCGACGTTTCGCAGCGTTCCGCTTTGCAGCAATAAGGTGTCAATCACATTGGCGGCAGAACCAATCTCGCCACCTTTCATATCCAGAATCGCGCCATTCAGATTCAAGAGCGATGTGCCGCCGCCATCGTTGATGTTGCCATCCACGCTCACCAACCCACCGTTAAGAATCAAGTCGCCCCGTGCCGTTCCCAAGGTGCCTCCCAATACTCCGAGGTTGATTTCACCTGCACTGAGAGCGCCGCCATTCCAGGTGAAAGATCCGAGCCCCCGAGCCCCCGCACTGCCTCCGGCAATCAGCTGGCCCACACGAATTTCTTCCGCTCGCACGAGGTTGTCCGCGCTCGCTCCAGAAATAAAATCACCCTCGGCTCCGCCATTGCCAGCCGCCGTCTTTTCACCCACCGAAAACAAACCAAGGTCCGCCACGAAAGCACCCCCCGTTAGATCCAGTTCACCCGTAGCCACCGTCCCCGAATTGACGTCATTCCGCCCGACATAGAGGGTGGTTTGACCACCACTTCCATTGCTCAGATTCCACGTGCCGCCGGCGGCGATGTCCACCTCCGCATCACTTTTCCGACCACCAATCGTCATCAGCGGGGTTTCAAACACACTTAATCCAGAACCGAGGGTCAACCTCGATACTGGCCCGTTGTTTCCGTAACTGTTGCTGAATCCCATCAACACCTGGTTCGATGCCACGATGTAATTGTTTTCGGCCAGAATCACCACGCCCTCATCCGAGCCTGAGTTCGAGGAACCCACGTTAACCCCCAAGTAAAATTGTCCCACATTCGCCGTAAAATCCGTCAGCGCAGAGAGATCCATCAACCCCCTCGAAGCTCCCACGATCGCGGAGGATGAATGCACGCCCACGTGCAAGAAGGAGCTGGCTCCGGCACCCACCTGCAGCGCCGAGCCTGCTTCTGCAATCAAGCTGGCCGTTGCTCCGTTGGCAATGCGCAGACTTCCCGCTGAGGCCCCCTCCACACCGATGCTGCCCCCCGCTTGAAGATTCACCGTGCCCTGTTCAATCGCCGTCAGGCCGGTGTATTGATTCGCTCCGGACAATGTGACCACCCCCGCTGTCGTTTTGACCAACTGACCATCCCCACCGAGAATCGCGCTCACCGTTCCATCCCGGAGATCAAAGTTCAAACCACTGGTCAAGACGCCGGTCGTGCCGGCAATCGTGCCACCATTTTCAAGAGTAATCTGTCCTACCTGGTCTGAGAAAGCCGCCACATCAAACACCGCGGTCGGCCCGCTGACCAACACCGCCCCGCCATTCGCCATCGTATCATTGGCACCCAACTGCAGCGTTCCCTCCAACACTTGCGTGCCTCCCGTATACGTGTTCGCCCCGGAGAACACCTGCATTCCCGCGCCAGTCTTCACCACCGATACCAAACCGCTGCCGTTTTCAATCACCCCGGCAAACGTCCCCCCCCCCCCCCCCCCCCGCCGGGTCAGCAACGATGCACCCACATTGGAATTGGTCACCGTTCCAGCACCGGACAAGGCATCCACCGATTCAGAAAACCCATTGAGATCCAACACTCCGCCAGCGTTGACGGTCACTTCAGAAGTATCCGCGATCTGCTCGGATGATCCAATCAGCCGCACCGTGTCCGTGCCCGCACCATCGCCGATGACGAGATCGCCCGTGATCGCCACTCCCGAGCTCTTTGCCAATTCCAGCAAGCCTTCATTCACCGTAACCGTGCCGGTGTATTGATTGGAATTCACCCCGGCCAAAGTCATCGTGCCCGAGCCGGTTTTGGTGAATCCGCTGTCTCCGACCAAGCGTCTCGTGAAACTCAGCCCTCCTGCATTGTTCACTTCAATCACCGGTGCAACGCCCGAAAAGTTAACCACCACGTCCATGGTCACTGCCCCTGCACCCGACTCGACGGAAATCGTGCGGTTGCTGATGGAGTTCAGTCCCGTCAAGGTGAGCGCGTAAAGCTCATCGGTCAGCGTCACCGGTGTGGCATCGGTGATGGTCAAACTTTTGATGCTCATGTCCGAGCCCAATGTCATGTTCGACTGAAGCGTTGCTCCTGTGGCAGAAACAAACACATCGGTATTTTGTCCGGGAACCAGCGCAGTGGCGGCACCGGTAATATCCGTGGCCCAGTTGCTGGTGCTGCTTGAGGAAATCGCCCACTCATTCAGATGCCCCGCCACCTTGTTTCCGAACCAGTAGGCCGCCGCCAGTTCATCCTCACTATTTACTGTTACGGACAGCAGGTTGTTGCTCTGATTAAAGTTCTGCACCGAGAAATTGGTCGCGTTGTAGACCAGCAGTTCATAGCTGGCTCCGTTCAATCCACCCGCCGTGCCCGTGGTGAGAATGTTGAAAATCTCCCCGTCCGTCACCTCCATGCCGGAGTTGCCAAAAAGTTTCACCGTAACATCTCCATCAGTGAACGCCGTGTTGTTCTGAGTGGATATGGAACTGCCCAGTTGCACTCCAATCGTGCTGCCATCTTCGAGATAGAGATTCGTGAAGTCATCGTCGAACAACTCCAACACCTTCAACGCCCCTGTCGTGGCCCCCAGAACGACGTGAAGCGAACCTCCGCCAAAGACTTCCACAAACTCGCTGCCGCTGAGCGCATCCTCATGCTGGGCACTGAGAACCCCGGCACTTACGGTCGTGCCTCCGCCGTAAGTATTCGCCTGCGAAAGCACCGTGCGTCCCGTCCCCACCTGCTGAACCCGCGCCAGAAAGCCTCCCGAGATGGATTGATCGATCACCATCAAATTGCTGCGATTAAATACCAGCACGCCGGCACCGTTGAAAACCACGCCACCACTGCCCAAATTTCCTGTCTCGCCACCCGCTCCCACCTGGAGAATCCCATTGATCGTTGTTCCTCCCGTGTAGGTGTTCACTCCTTCGAGAATCGCCGGATTCGCAAAGCTTCCCCCTGGCGTCACCGTCAATCCGGTCAGGCCATTGTTGATCTCGCTGACATTCATCAGTGTCCCGGAACTGAAGGAAAACGTGTCGACATTAATGACTCCGCCTGTCATATCCAGCGTTGCGCCACTCAACGTCAGCGTGCTGCGGTTCAGGGCACTGTCTCCAGCACCTTCGGTAATGTTTCCCCCCACCGTGACCATGCCACCGGAGAGATTGACGAAGCCCTCGGCAACCCCCGTGCTGTTGCCCAGATGCGAGCCCACGACGATGTCGTTGGCGACCGTTGTCACGCCGCCGGAAATGTTAAGCCGCCCCCGGGAAAAAGAATTGATGTCAGCCACGTCAGCCACGTCATTGTCGCGGTTCTCACCAATCGAAATATTGGCGGCGTTGAAAATCCCTCCCTGCACATTCAGCGTGCCATGAGTCTCCGATCCATTGTCGGGGTCAGTCCCGAGGTTGTTCAGGTTGAGTGCCAGTCCCAAGATCACGTTGGTGGCATCCACCGTGCCCCCATCGAAACTCAAGGTCCCAATGCCATGACCGACGGTGTTGCTGGCAACCGATCCGCCGATGCCAAGCACCAGATCATTCAGCAAGAAATCCACCTCCGCACCCACACCCGACAGGTTCACCACCGCTGTTGAGTTCGTTGATCCCCCGGCACTGGCAGAGTATTGCGTGGAATTGTTCCCCAACGACAGATTCGCCCTGCTGGAACCGCCGGTGGCGCCACGGATCTTCAGGGTTGGATCTACGAGGCCGGCATGGAAATCCATCGTCGCACTGCTGCGTCCCGCCCCCACGACGATATTGGTCGCATTGAACTCATTGCTCTCACCCAACTTCAGAACGTTGGCACCGCCGCCGTTGCCGCTGGCATTGGCGAAGCGAATGACGTTGGCGGTGATTCTGTTCGACCCGGTGGAGAGCAACAGATTCGCACGGCTGCGTCCCGTTCCCACCCCCATGTTGAATTGATTCACGGTCGCCTCAAAGTTAGACAGTCCACTTAAATCCAAAACCATCGGCGGTGTCGCTGCGTCCTGGGTGTTCTGCATCAAGAAATTCTGACCGGGGGAATTGATCACCAGCGAACCTCCACCACTAAAAGTCGTGTAACCCAACTCCGCCGTCGAAGCTCCCTGGATGGTAAACACATTGCCCGACGTCGCCGCCGATCCGACGGTCAACGTCTCGCCGGACCCAATCTGCAAATGATGGAAGGTGGATGCACCAGCATGGGTAAAGGCGAGACTGTTGATCGAAAAATTCGCATCCACGATGCTCGTGACCGTTCCGACATTGGCCGAGGTTCCTGCCGCACCAAAAATCACCGCCTTCGCCGCTGGGGACAAGTTATCTGACCAATTGAGCGGCTCCGACCAGTTCAGATTGGGACTGGCTTCCGCATCCCATGTGGTCTGACCATGGATGGCTGGAGCCGTCAGGCCGCTCAAACATGCCGAGACGAGACACGCGGAGATTGTGTTGTGAGTGGAGAAAAAAGACGGGACCATGGTAGACAAGGGGTTGAGTTACCGACCTGCGAAAAGAGCCCTTGAGCTCGCTTTTTATCGTCCTGCGCTGCAGAACGAAAACAACCATTACAAGTTACCCGGAGGGGGGTTGCCAAGCCTGTTTTCGACTCAGCGGAATAAGTTCCGAAACGAAAATAAAACTACCTAGGTAAATTAAAGGTCTCGCGCAAAATATTTTTTTAAAATCGGAGTTTTTCGATGTCGAAGCAGTAATTCAGAGCGATGGAAAATATCAGTTGATGGCGTGAGTTGCTTTTTGCGCGGCTCGAGACCCAACCATTCAGCCAAGCACTCATTTCTGGCGACCTCCCTAGGTAAGATCAGCAAAGTCAGCAATTATTATCGAAGCCAAAGTTTATCTTTGATTATTATTCTTAAAAAGTATTTACAGCCTATAGACACAAATGTCTTCACTTTGTAGTTGCGGTTTGGGTATTTTTTTATGTCAAGAATTCCAAAACACCGCCATGAAGCTGCCACTACACACTCTAAAATCCCGCTCATCAGGGGCTACTTTGGTAGAGGTCGTCATCACCGTTGGGATGCTCGTTACCATGCTTCTTCCCTTGATTGGAATGCTGTCGATTGCCGTGAAAAAAAGCGGTGAAGCCATCAACACCTCCATCAGTTCGCGCATCTCCTCCCAACTGGTCAGCGAGGTGCAGCAGGCCAACTGGGCCACCTTGGACCGATGGAATGACAGGGAGGTCCATTTCAGCGACCAGGGCATTCAGTTGAAAAACCAGGACGTCGCCCAACAGTCCAGTTACATCGCCCGTGTGCTCCTCGACACTACCGGCGTCAGCGACTCCACCACGCCGGGAGTTCCTGTCAGTTCCCACGAAATTCGCATCATTGTTCTGATCACCTCCCTGGGTGGCAGCATCGGCGAAAAACGACTCGATGACGCTGCGCTCGCCATCCAAAACAACACCGCCCTTCCCAATCAGGTGCAGGTCAGCCGGGCTCTCCTGGTCAACATGGAAAAAGAAATCTAGACCCTTCTTCGCCCACCAACCCTTCAAAAATCAACGGATGAAAGCACGCGCCTTCACACTCATCGAACTCCTGCTCAGCATCACCATCATGTCCATCGTCTTGGCGACGGCCACCTCCATGCTCAGCACTTCCCTCAACCAGCTGCGGGCGTCGGAAGGCACGTTCGGCCAGTTCCAGGAGACCCTGGCGGCCTTCGAAAGCATGACCAACCGCATCGCCACCTGCCAGATCAAACCGTTTTACGACTACGAATATCCCGGTGGCAACACCGCCGGAGTTCCCACCAAATACGAGCTCCAGTCGGATCTGCATTTTGTCAGCGGTCTCGCCTCAGGAGGCACCACTTCACTACTTGCCGGGGCCAATTATCCCTCCCACGCCGTGTTTTTCCAGGGCACCTACGGCATCACCCAAAACACCGAATGGCAGGGTCTCGGCAACCTCCTCAACAGCTGGGGCTACTTCATCGAATTTGGCAGCGATGCCACCAATCGCGCCACCTTCCTTACCACCTCCGGCATCGCCCCCCGCTTCCGCTATCGACTCAAAGAACTTCAGGTTCCCGCCGAAGACCTCAAAATTTATGCCAACAACCTCTCCGGCATCAACACCAGCAGCGCCAGCAACCTCTACAGCTGGTTTCGCGTGCCTTCCGCCGATCCCGCGAAAGCGCGCACGCTCGCTGAAAACATCATCGCCATGATTATCACCCCCCTTACCACCAACAGCAGTGGGGCGCTGAGCAACGAACTTGCCCCCTCCTACCACTACGACTCCCGCTCCTACCAATACGCCAGTTCGAATCTGGCCAACCGCACCCGCCATCGCCTTCCTCCGATGTTGCGGATCACGCTCGTCGCCCTCGACGAAAATTCCGCCGCAAAACTCGAGGAGGAAAACGGCTCCAGCGTGCCCGAGCTCGGCATCGAAAGCCTGTTCACCACCGCCAGCAAGTATCAGGAAGACATCGCCGCAATGGAGGCAAGCCTCAATGCCCAACAGCTCCGCTACCGAATCTTCACCTCCACCATCCGCCTTCGCAACGCCCGCTGGACCAACACCTATTGAACGAACCCATTGACCCCCATGCCAATGAACCGCACGCGACTCTCCAAAGCCTTCACGCTCATCGAGCTGCTGATCGTGATCAGCATCATGGCCATTCTGCTCACCCTGGCAGCCCTGGCCGCAGGTGACATGATCAACTCCATCCGCATGCGTGATGCCATTGAAACCGTGCGGTCCCAATTTGAAAGCGCCCGCCAGACCGCCAGCACCCAAAACACCGCCGTCCTTATCCGCATCTACCGCGAGCCGGATGAATTCGGCAATCTTCAATGGAGCGCCATCGAATTTGGCACGGCGGATCTCGATCTCGACCCCGACAGTCCCGATTTCCAAAATCCCGAAGCGCCCAACTTTGAAATTCCCATCAAAAGCCTCGGCCCCATCCAACGCCTCCCCGAGAGCCACGTTTTCCATCCGTCGACCACCTATTCCACCCTGCTGAGCGGCACCGCCCCGCTCCAGTCCGGCACCTTCCGTGGCGTGGACAATGTTGACCGCCCTTACATCAGCTTCGTTTTCCTCCCCGACGGTCGCACCAATCTCCCGACCACCACCAACTGGACCCTCACCATCGTCAAAGCCCAGGATCTCCTCGTCTCGCCAACCGCCCTGCCCTCGAATTACACCACTCTGGAACTCGCCCCCACCACGTCCCGCCTCCGAACCTATCGTCCCTAGACATCATGAGACTCCACACCACCTCCCAACCCCACCTCTCAAATAGTGGCACCGCCCTCATCCCATCGTTGTTGATCATCGGCATGGTGGCCGCCGTCGTCGTGCTGTTCTTCAATCTCGTCACCACCCAAACTCAAAACGCCGCCAGCCAGGTCGCGGCCAACGACCTCACCACCCTGCGTGACACCGCCATCAACTCCGCCATTGGGCAGCTTCGCCAGGGGTCCACTGAAGATGGCGCACTATGGATTTCCCAACCCGGTGCTCTGCGCACCTTCGACGCCGACTCCGGGACCCCCAATTTTGTTTATAAACTCTACAGCGCCAAGGATATGACCGTCAGCGCAGCGATGCTTGGCAGCAATCTACAAAAAAACCTTGAAAATGATGTGCCCGGTGACTGGAACGACCAACCCGCCATTTACGGGGACCTCAACGAACCCACTTTCGACGTTGCCACCAAAAAGCTCGCCTTTCCCATCATTGACCCGCGGGTTCAGGACAGCTCCGCACCCACCTATCCCACCTCCACCACACCCGAAGGTTTTCGTTATTCCGCCACCACTGCGGCTGGCGGCGTTTCGGTCGCCGGCGTTGTCCTTCCTCCGAGTAGCGGCGGCAGTCCCAACCAACGTCTCCCTATGCCCGTGCGCTGGGTTTACCTTCTTCAAGATGGAAGCATGGGGGTGATGGATGGCGACGGAACTCCAACCTTCGTCCCCTTTGTTGGCAACACCGATGCCTCCGCGACCAATCCCATCGTCGGACGAATGGCCTGGTGGACCGACGACGAAACCAGCAAGATCAACGTCAACACGGCCTCGGAAGCCCTGTTCTGGGACACGCCGCGTTGCGTCACGGAGCAGGAAGTTGCCTTCGCCCAGGCACCTCCGGTTCGCAACGAAGTCCAACGCTTCGGCGGCCACCCCGCCACCACCTGTCTCAGCACTGTCTTCTTCCCTGGCCAGAGACTTATCCCCGGCGTCGCCGACAACGCCACCAAACTGATCCAAATCTACGATCTTGTCCCACGCGTTCACTACCGCGCCACCACCAGCAAAACCATCGGTGCCCCCGCCGGTCTGCTCGGCAACAACCAGACTGCCGTGGCTTTCGACACCGACCGGCTCTACGCTTCCATCGACGAACTCCTTCTTGACTCACCCGCAGGAGGTGGCGCTTCCTCCCAACGCCAGACCCAAGACATCTTCGACGGTGACATCGACCGGCTCAAGCGCCTGCGCTTTTTCCTCACTGCCGAAAGCCGCGCCCCGGAACCCACCGCCTCAGGCACCCCGCGAGTCTCCCTTTGGCCCGTCCACTACGACTTCTCCATCGCCGGTCGTCGCACTTCTTTTGACAACGTTTCTGCGTTCTGCAGCACCCTCGGCACTATCGTCGATGGCGAAACCATCCAGCCCTTTCACTTCCGTCGCAGCAGCTCGCTCACCAATGAAGGGGAGTTTAGCAACGAAAGCGTCGACTTCTCCGTCCAGACCTCCGAGGACCCGTGGAAAATTGGCTCCAAATCCAACGGCAACCTCGCCACCTACGTCCTCCAGCAAGCCATGGCAAAACGCAGCGGTTATTCGAAGTCCATCTCAGAAAAATATGACGACATCTACCCTGGCAAGCTTCACAACAGCGGCACCACCATCCAAGGGATCATGGAATACATCCGTCAGACCAACCTGATGGACACCACCATCGCCACCAACGGGAAACCCGTTGCGCGATATGCCACCAACAGCGCCTTCATTGGTTCCGACATTCAAGGTCAGGTCACCGCCATCCAGGTCGTGCGACTCCCCGAAACTTTTGACAGCCCCGACGTGTTGCGTCGCCCCGAAGTCACCACCACCGGCACCGCCCGTGAATTCACCCTGTCAGAATTCGGCCTGGTGTTCAGCGTGGCCGCCTCCTTCGAAAATGGAAACGTGCGACCCGATGGCACCATTGAAAATTTCGTGGGTCACAATAAAGAACTTTGTGAGGCCCTCAAGCTGCCACGCCGGTTCAAAGCCATTCAAATCACCCCGGTCTTCGAAGCCTTCTGCCCCGGACAGGGCTTTTCCATGATTGCCCCCAGCTCTGCCACTCAATGCACCAACTTGGAACGCCTTCGCCTCGATTCCTATCAGTCCATCGCCATCACGCCGGTGGCTCCCACCCTTGGTGCCGCCCTCAAACCTGGCGGGGAAATCATCGATGAAATCACCTATCAACAGGATCGCACCGAAGCTCGATTTAGACAATATGGAAGCATTGGCGTCAGTGTCGCCCACCTCGCCTATCTTGCCGGTGGCAACCCACCTTCCACCACCGCCGCCAAACAATCCAAAGGCACCTGGTGGACCGGTTGGGGCGGTTCCGGCGGACGCTGGATGTGGAACGACAACAACAGCACCAATGACGGCTCAATCCCCTCCATGCCTGACTTTGAAGGCAACAAAAACCGCTTTTCCAAAGACCTCCCGAATCAATACAGTCGCGGTTATTTCCTTGTCTCCACCCGGGATGTCGAAATGCGCCTGACCTACGACAACAGCGCCGACTCAAATACCGCTGATGATCCTTACACTGTGGGTGCCCGGCCCAGCAATGTCGAGAACACCCTGGAGATCCGCATCGGCAACCAACGCAATGGCGACTTTTCCGGGAGACGCTTTTACGTCAAAATCCCCGATGGAGGCATCCGCGTTCCCGTTCCCGGAGCCCCCGCCCGACTAGCAATGACCATGGGCAAGAGGCTCAAGGCAGCGGAGAACACCGCGAGCTCCGGCAATCGCTACCTGAATCCCACCACCACCGGAGGCTTCGGCGGGGGCACCGTCGTCAACCCCAACTCGGTCGAAACCATTGATGCCAATGATGTCGTGCGCACCTGGGTAACCCGTCATGGGGATTACCGCCTCAACTACATTCGACTCTCCGAGAACCCCACACTTCCTGAAAACGAGCGGCTTTTTGTTCCTCATCCCAGGTGGGATCCTGCGGAAAATGACTACACCGCCCTGGCCGATTCCGGCAACCCTCGATACCTCCGCAAAATTCATTCCTTCACCAAGCCAGGTGGCGAATGGGAGGCCGGCTCGACAGAGCCAGAGCGTCCTCTCGTCACCGACGAAGACTACACCGACAAGAACCGACCGGACTTTGTCATCTCACCGGCCTCCTCCACCTTCTCGGCCAACCTCAGAAGCGACTATCCCTATCCCGTCGACCCCAACCTTACCCGCGACTGGGACAACGGTGCTGGCATCATCCCCGACGGTGCCTATTGGAACAAACCCGATGACATCGCCAAACAATACGACGGCAGCACCCCTCCCTATTTCCAGAGCAAAAATTGGGACGGCATGCCCGACAACGCGGTCAACGAAACCACCGCTCCCAACCAGCTCATTCCATCCCCCGTCATGTTCGGATCCATTCCGTCAGCCGCCTCCACCGGACTGCAATGGACCACGCTGCTGTTCCGTCCGGATATCACCGACGGCGGTCATCTCGGCAGCAAAGGCAACAGCATTTCCGGCTCCATGGCCGGTGCCCCGCCTGACCATACCCTGCTCGACTGGTTCTGGATGCCCGTCGTTCAGCCTTATGCCATCAGCGAACCCTTTTCCACCGCCGGTAAAATCAACATGAACTACCGCATCGCCCCCTTCTCCTACATCCAACGCGCCACCGCCCTTCACGCCGTTCTCAAATCAGAACAAATCCTCGCCATCCCCAACGGTGTGTCCGACGTTTACAAAACCTACAGCCCCGCCAACGCCGGCAACAACGGTTCGACAACCACTGGCAACAAAAAAGGGTGGCGCCATTTCATTGACGCCGAAACCACGCTCCTTCAGTGGGAGGATCGATTCGACAACGGCCAATTTTTCATGAGTGCCGGTGAAGTCTGTGAACAATTTCTTGTCCCTCAAGGTGCCACCTCCCAATCGACCGGCAGCGCCGTGCGCGCCGACATGCGCAACTTCTGGAACAACCACAGACTTACTGGTGACAACACCCTCGAACGCCCCTACGCCAACATCTATCCCAGACTCACCACCCGCTCCAACACCTACCGAGTCCACTTCAAGGTCCAAACCGTCACCAAGGCACGCTCCACCGCCCCCAACACCTTCGATCCCGCACTGGACAACATCACCGGCGAAACCCAGGGCGATGCCGTCGTCGAACGTTCAGTGGATCCCAACGACCCGGCCTTCGACGAAAACCCCCAGTTCAACTACATCAAGCAGGCCATTGACGACAATTTCGAAACCGTCCAGTCCCTCGACAAACTCTACTCCTGGCGGATCCGCCACATACGGCGCTTCACCCGTTGAACCATCCCTACACGTGGTCTCGAAACTTGAAGGCCCTCTGCACCGCGATGGCCTCCTGTTCCAATGGTCCATTGGGATAACCAAATTCCAGGCATTCGCGCAAATACGACTCTAGAAACCCACGAATGCCTCCCAGCCGTTCGTATTGTCCGACATGGGCCAGTTCGTGCACCAGCACCTCGCGCGAGGTTCCCCAATAGGGATGCAAATGGATGCCGTAACCGATGGCCATGCCAGCCACATCATCGGGAACCCATCCCCATCGCCCCATCCTGGATCGAAAAATCGTCGGCACTGGTAGAGGCACCGGATTGACCACACGAACCCGCACTTTTTCCGGAAAGCGCACTCCGGCATCCGTCGCGTCCTGAAGCTGCTCGTCCGTCAGCGGCTCCCCCAATTGCTGAATCACTGCCAGCTGACGATTGGCCCACACGACGGCCACCGGCATGGCCAGTCGGAGAGTCAATGAAGTGAGCATGTTGATTGGTGAATCTTTATTGCGGCACCGGAGCCTTCTGGCCGTCAGGATCAAGATGAACCATGATGGCCGTGGTGCTGAAAACCAGCGTGTCCGTTCGGGCATTGACGCACACCACCTCCACCGCTGTGGACGTGTTGCCAAGCTTCGCCACCCTCGCCCGCAGCTTCACAATGTCGCCGTTCTGAACCGGGGAACTGAAATCAAAAGCCTCCACGCGACGGGTCACGAAGTTCGCTTTAGGGAATGTCAGCGAAGCGGCGGTAAAAGCCAGATCATCGGCCCATTGCATCATGTAACCGCCAAACAAGGTCCCCCGCTGATTGAGATGCTCGGGTCGGATCAACAGCGTTTTTTCATGCGCCGGATAAGCACCGAGCGACCCGGCCGCGACCCGTTGCTCCACCTCGGCAATGCCCTGCAATCGCGACTCATGCCGACCTCCTTCAAATGTCTCCCCCAGCCATGTTCGCACGATCTCCAGGGCAAGTTCCACCGGCACCGTGCGCTGACCGATCGAGATCACATTCGCATCATTGTGAAGTCGTGCCAGCCTGGCCGTTTCCAAAGTCCAGCAAACCGCACAGCGAATGCCCCGAATCTTGTTCGCCACAATTGCCTCGCCGTTGCCAGATCCGCCCAGCACAATGCCGCGTTCGCAAACTCCACGAGCAACCGCCTCGGCCGTGGGCGCGATGTAAGTCGGATAATCCACCGATTCCGCCGAATGCGTTCCGAAGTCGCTCACTTCATGCCCCGCCGCAGTGAGCATCTCGATGATCTTTCCTTTGTAATCGAATCCAGCGTGGTCTGAGCCAATGGCGATTTTCATGGGCGTTAGGTGGCCCAAGTTCGCCCTGATGCCGCCGCTTGCAACCGATCAGATCATCAGGCCCGGGACCACTTACTGAAGGGAAACGCTCGCCAGCATCAAACGGCGATCTCCCATGGACATGGCCAGCTGGGATGCTGGAAGTTCTCCGTCACTTTCAATCGGCAATGAGCGCAAACCCAATTCTCCGCGCCATTCGACCGACCGTTTCTCCGGCATCTGGCGTCCTTCTTTCTTCGCCTGTTCGCGATCCGAACTGATCACCAAAAAGGCAACCAGAATGGTGACAAGCAGTAAAAGTTTGGCCGGAATGTTTTTCATTTTAATACCTCCTGTTTGTCGCTGAGCGATGATTCTGTGACAACGCTGCCGGAATAGACGACACAGGGACGCAGAAAATTCGCAGGTTGTTTTTGCCAGCGCCACTAAACCGGGGAACCCTTCCCTTCATCGATCCACGCCGCATGTATCCCGAACCACTTTCCGACATCATTGACCTCTTTGAGCACCTGCCTGAGCAGGAGCGTCGTGAGAACCTCATCGTGATGGCCGACAACGCCGCCAAACAGGAACCTAAAGAGGGCGCTCATTACGACCTCGAAGACGTGCGCAAAGACGAAGAATGCACCGACACCGTCGGCATTTATCTGCGCGTTGAGGAAGGGGATCGTGCCTATTTCGCCGTCACCCTCGGACCCCTCGTCCAAACCCTGACCAAAGCCATGACCAGCATCCTTTGTCGCGGCCTCAACGGCAGCACCCTACAACAAGTGCTCGACATCCCGGCTGATTTTGTCCCGCGCATCGTTGGTGCAGACCTGGTCCGACTTCGCAGCCAGACGGTCTACTACGTGCTCGGTCGCATGAAAGGTGCCGCAAAAGCCTACATGACCCGGCGCGCCCTGGCGGCTGAAGATTGATCATCACTGGGAATCACCCCGTGGCAGCGGCGGTTTCACTGGATTGCGCGTGATCAGAATCACCGCCACCAAGATCAACCCACCCGCCAGCGCCAGCGAATGAGGCAATGCCTCTTTCAGCACCACATGCCCCAACACCACGGCGATCACCGGGTTCACATAAGCATAAGTGGAAACTTTCGCGGTTGAGCTCACGGTGAGCAACCACACATAAGCCGTGTAAGCCACCAGCGAGCCGACAAAGGTCAGATACACAAACGACCACGCCGACACCGCCGTAATTTGACCAGGATGAAAGTCCCGTCCCTCACCCAGAACGAGTCCGACCAACACATCCAGCACGCCGCCCGCGATCATTTGCATACCCACCCCCAGCAACGGCGATGGCGCTTTGATCTTGGTCTGCCGTGAATAGATGGAGCCCAACGCCCAGCACATGTTCCCCACCAGCAACACGCCCGCGCCGAGCGGATCCACCAGACGCGCGCCCTGATCGTCCTTGCTCATCACGATCATGCCCACTCCGACAAATCCAGCGATCAATCCCAGCACGGTCGTAAGCGCCGGCCGCAATCCGTTTGGCCTCCACCAGTCGGCCAGCATGATCCACAACGGAACTGAAGCGACAATCAAAGCCGCAATGCTGGTCGGCACCGTTTGCTGTGCCCAACACACCCCGCCATTTCCCGCCGTCACCAGCAACGCGCCGATGATCACCGCGTTGATCCATTGCCGACGATTCGGTGCCGCATCGCCGCGGAAACGCATCACCGTGTAAAGCAAGATTCCCGCGATGATGAACCGACCCCCTGCCATGAGAAACGGCGGGATCGAATCAATCGCCAGTCGCATGCCCAGGAAGGTTGATCCCCAAATCAGGTAGATCGCCAGATACGCTGCCAGCACCAAGGCCAGTGGGGCAGGGGACGTGATCGATTGGGAAGCTGGGCGATTCATGAAACGGAAGCGGCCCGCAACCTAAACAGAAATCCGCATGGATGCCAAAGAAAGTAGAAGGCTCGTCCCCGAGCCCTGCTCTACTTCCCCGAAAAAGGCCCGGGACGGACCTTCCACTTTCTCCTCTCTCCTCCGCTACTTGAACATCGGATCTTCCTTGTCGCCGCGGCTCAACAAATAAGCCAGCAAGTCAAGAATGTCCGTGTCCGAACAGGTGCCCAGCAATCCCGGAGGCATCATGCTGGTCTTGCTCTCCTCCATGCTCTTGATCATCTTCCGATCAATCGACTGGGTGGCGTTCGGGTCCATCATGTTGATGTTCAAGGTGATTTTGTCACCCGCGAGATTCATGATGCGGCCATACACCTTGTTGTCATCCAGCAAAGTCACCTCAAGCTGCCCATACTGGTCACTGATTTCCTTGCTTGGCTCAAGGATGTGCACCAGCAGATCGCGCGGACTGTATTTGCCGGCGACACTGCTCAGATCGGGACCGATCGCTCCACCTTCGTTGTTGAACCGATGGCAGGCGAAACAAGTCGTGACCCCGAACAGATTTCGACCGTTCGCATAGTCGCGATCGCCTTCCAGACCCACCGCCAGCAAGGGCTCCATGTCCGCCACCTTCCAGTCTTTGACAAAATTTCGGGCGGTGAATGAAAACTGCGGTGCCTGCACATCCGGCTTCGCTTCGAGGATCGGCTTCAGCGCCACCTTCTCCTCCTCCGTCAAAGTCGCCATGGCATCGCGTTTAATGTCCTCCATGAACAACTGAAAGCTCGCCCCACCCTTGTAAGTCGGCGCACGCAGGCACACCCACTTGAAGAAACGCTCACGCAAAGCCGGGGTCCAACCCGCCTTGGCCAGACGCAGACTTTTCGCATGTGCAATCTGCTCTTCCTGGGTCGGGGCCGTTTCCAAAATGGCGATCGCCTTGGCCAGACACTCGGCATCACCCAGATAGATCAGCACTTCCGCCAGATCCACATCAAGCCAGGGTTCTTTGGTCGGGAACGATGGTGAAAGCCGTGCGATCACCTGTTTGCCCATCGCCTCATCGGGCACTCCGAGACGACTGAGCGCCAGCTGATAGTTGCGCACCAGCGTTTCCGCATCCACTCCTTTGAGGCTTTTCAGATCCAGCTTGCCCAGTGCCGTCAAAATCGGATTCAACAAGGTGCGGTCATCTCCGGCGGAACGAATCAAGGCCATCAACGCGGTCAGCGATGCGCGTGGATTCGTTTCATTAAGCGCCTTGTCCTTCCATTCGGCCAGCGGTTGATGTTCCACCGCAATGCGTGCTGCGAAACGGATGTAACGATCTTCATGCCCGAGATGCGGCCAGGCCGTTTCCACTGCTTTTGCATCCTGTTTGCCATGAAAGGCTTCTAGCTTCGCACGAAGCTCGTGAAGTGGCGTTGCAGCGGGTTCGGTGGCAATCGGTGCCGTGTCTTCCTTGCCGGTGTAAGTGATCCGATACAATCCGCTCTGCACACGCCGACCACCAATCATGAAATACAACGCGCCATCTTTTGGGCTCACCTCAAGGTCCGTCAGCGGCAGGGGATTGGCACTGGCGAACTCTTCGAACTCCGCCTTGTAACCGCCACCGTCCGGCGTCATGTGAACCGCATACATCTTGCCATAACTCCAGTCGCAGATGAAAAACGCGTCCTGATATTTGGCCGGAAACTTCGCGCCGTAACCAAACACCACACCCGTGGGTGAACCCGGACCAATATCGGCCACCGGAGGCAGATTGTCCTCCCAGCGCACCGGCCATTTTTTCGACAACGATCTCCAACCAAACTCCCCGCCGCTAGCGACGTCATTCACGCGTGTCGGACGATACCAGGGCACCGAAAAATCCCATTCCATGTCCGCGTCATAAGTGAACAAATGACCGCGCAGGTTGAACGCCGCATCGTATTGGTTGCGGAATCCGGAAGCGATCAGCTCCCAGCTTTTGCCATCCTTGTCCGTCTTCGCAATCCATCCACCCGGAGCCATCACTTCGCGCATGAAACCGCGACCAATCAACGGCGGCTCAAGCAGGTTGTCCTCGGCCCAATGCTGGGGCACACGGCTGGTGTTCAATTCCGTCACCGCCGTCTGATTGCCCACCACGACATACAGCGACTCGCCATCCGGCCCCAAAAGCACTGCATGCGGACCATGTTCGCCACCCGTGTTGGGGAACAAACGCAGCGTCTCCACCTTGTCGAGCGTGTCATCGTTGTTCGTGTCCGTGACCCGATACAATCCGCGCGGATACTTGCTGGAGTTGGTCACCACATAAAGCGCATCGAACGCCCAGCAAAGCCCCTGCGCCTCGCCAAGTTCCACCGGAATCTCATCAATTTTGGTCTCCTCGGCCTTGCCATCCAACGCCGGCGGCGTGACACGGTAAAGCTTGCCATATTGATCGCTCACAATCATGCGGCCCTTGTCATCAAAACAGCACACCACCCACGAGCCTTTTTCCTGCATGTTCACACTGTGCAGCAACTCCACCTTAAAACCCTCTTTCAACTTGATGTCCGCCACCGCCGTCGCTTCGGGCGCTTTCAAATTCCCCAGCACTTCCAGCATTTTTGCATTCACCTTGTTCGCCCATGGACCGCCTCCCAGCGGAGCAATGGCCACCGGCTTGGCCCAATCCTTGTCATCAAAGGCCGCTGAAGTGTTCCAATCCTTGCCGCCCTTGGCTGAAACCTTCCAGCTCTCATCCGTCACCACATCCGCCTTGCCCTCTTCTGCAAAATCCACCTTCACCAGCAGACCCGCCGCACCGCTGTCCTCGTTCTCTGCTCGCACGGCGATCAGGTTTTCTCCTGGTATGAGGAAAGGTTTCAAATCCACCATGGCCGGACTTTCCCATGCCTTGCTCTCCGCCGCCTTTTTGCCATTCACAAACACCGCAACCTGATTGTCCGCTGTCGCGTAAAGTTTGGCGTCGCCCACCTTGTCCAAAGTGAACGTCTTGCGGAACAGGGCGACCTCCTTCTCTTTGCCAACCTTCTGTGGCCAGATCCATTGGGGGGTTGCATCAGCAGCCATGCCGGAAGACACGGACAGAAAGCCAACGAGGGCGGGTAAGATGAGACGGCGCATAAGGGTGAGAAAAAGTGAGCAAGCTAAACGTTCCTGCGACTCCATCCATTTCATCGGATGCAGGCAGAAACCCAACTCATCTACCCAAAGGCGGGTTCGATGTCACGCCTAATCCCCCGGCCGGGTCCCACGCCAATGCTGATAAACCGTGTAGACCAGCCCCGTCACCCCGGTCAAAACTGCGGGCAACAACAACGTCGCGTAAGAAAATCGCGCAAACAACACCGCCCCCAGCACCCCGCCTAGAAAGAACCCACCAAACAGCGTCAATCCCAACCACGCACGCTTGTGATCCTGCGGAAGTCCCCGCAACCAATGCCCGATCCAGATCCCCAAATCCGTGATGATCCCCGACATGTGCGTCGTGCGGATCACCGCCCCGCTGTAGGAAGTGGCCATCGCATTCTGCACCCCGCAGGCACAAGTCGCCAAATACTCGCCCCATCGCAAATCCTTCATCAACAACGGCGTCGCCAGCAGCAGCAACAGTGACTCAATCAGCAACGTCACCCCATAGCGGCGGCCGAGCCTCAGCGTGCTTTGTTGAATGATGAACCCGCTCAGCACACTGCCGGAAAAATAGGCCGTCAAAATCGCCCCCATGTGTCCCAGCAATCGCCAGTCGCCAGTCACCAGCGCAATCGCTCCCGAGGTCGTCGTCCCGGTCAGATGCGTCAACGCCTCATGCGTCAGCCCCAGAAAACCCACCGCATTCACCATGCCGCCGATGGTCGCGAGCAACGCCGCGCCCATCCATACCCAGCCCGGCAGTTTGGTGATCATCTCCGACCGAATGGTCGATCAAGACCCCACGAAAGCAAGCCCCAAGCCATGCCTCATCCGAGCAACGAGGTATGCCCGAGCATCCACAAGATGACCGCCTTTTGCGCGTGCAGCCGATTCTCCGCCTCCGAGAAAATCACCTCGGCATGCTCTTCCAGCACCTCTGCCGTGATCTCCTTGCCGCGATAAGCCGGCAAACAATGCATCACGATCGCGCCCGGCGCCGCGTGCTGCATCAGTCCCGGATTGATCTGATACGGCTGCATCGTTTGAATGCGTCCCGCGCTCTCCTCCTCCTTGCCCATGCTCACCCATACATCCGTGTAAACCACATCCGCCCCATCCACTGCCTGCGACGGATCATCAAACAACTTCACGTTGTCCACCCCCAGCTTGTCCATGAAAGTTTGCGGCGGCTGAAACTCTTTCGGTGCCCCAATCGTCAGTTCAAAACCCAACCGTGCCGCCGCCCACATCCAGGACTTTGCCACGTTGCAGTCGCCATCGCCGAGAAAACACACCTTTTTGCCCTTCCAACCACCCAGCCGCTCCTTCATCAACTGCAAATCCGCCAAAATCTGACAAGGATGCTCCTCATCCGTCAGCGCGTTGATCGTTGGAAGTTTGCTGAATTCCGCAAACTCCTCCACATCGCTCTGCGCATAAGTCCGGATCACCGCGCCATGCACCATCCGACCCAACACCCGCGCCGTGTCCTTCACCGGCTCACCCCGACCGATCTGTGAATCCGCCCCGCTCAGAAAAATCACATCGCCGCCCAACTCGCGAATCCCCACTTCAAAACTCACCCGAGTCCGCGTCGACGATTTATTAAAAATCAAAGCCCACACCTGACCATCCAGCACCTTGGGTGTCTGGTTGCGATGTTTCTTCAACTCCACACCGAGGTTCACCATGTCGGTAATGTCCTGCGCACTGAGCGCTTCAATGGAGAGGAGATGTTTCATGAACGGCGGCTTGGGGAAAAATGGGGAATTCGCAACTTGCCCGCAATCCCCCACAAAGCAACTCAGTTGACGAATTTGTCAGCCAACTGATCCAAAATCAGATCAACCACGAATGGACACGAATTTACACGAATAGGAGTTCCTCCGGAAACCACCCATCAAGGTTCATGATTTCATCATTTGAGCCCATCTGTGGAAATCTGTGTCCATCTGTGGTTTGAATTTCATCATCGGTATTCCATTCGTGTAAATTCGTGTCCATTCGTGGTTCAATTTTTCTTCAACCACAGGTGGACACAAATAGGCACAGATAAATCCCAATCCTCCGCTCCCCTCACCGCTGGCAAAACCGGCAATAAAACGTCGACCGCTGTCCCTGCACGATCCGCAGCACCGGCTTCGCACAAGCCAAACAAGGCTCCCCCTCGCGACCATACACCCGCAAGCTCTGTTTGAAATATCCCGGCTGACCATCCTCACGCACGAAATCCCGCAGCGTCGTGCCGCCCATCTCAATCGACTTCAACAACACCTCGCGCACCGACACCACCAGCCTTTCATAATCCGCCTTCTTCACCTTCCCCGCTGCTTTGGCCGGATTGATCCCCGCCATGAACAACGCCTCACACGCATAGATATTCCCGATCCCCACCGCCGTCTTGCCGTCCATGATGAACAGTTTCACCGCCACGTTTTTTCCTCGCGAAAGCTGCATCAATCGCCCCGCCGAAAAAGCCGCATCAAACGGTTCCGGCCCCAGATGCCTCAACAAATCATGTTCCTCCGGCACGCCCGTCAGCCACAACATCGCCCCAAACCGACGCGGGTCATGGTAACGCAGCTCCATCCCCGAATCCAAATGCAGCGACACGTGATCATGCTTTCGCAATACCACCCCCGGCTCCGTCAATCGTAAGCTCCCCGACATCCCCAGATGCACCAACAACGTCCCTGACTCCGCAGCAAACAGCAGATATTTCGCCCTTCGCTTGCCACCCGTGATCCGTTGACCGGCCAGCAACTGCACCTCCTCCGGCACCGGCCAGCGCAAACGTGGTTCCCGCACCTCCACCTTCGTCACCACGCGCCCCAACAAGTGCGGCAGCACCCCGCGCAACGTCGTTTCAACTTCAGGAAGCTCTGGCATAAAAAGGCAGCGTCATGGGGACCGCGAAGTTTCACTTCGCATCATCCATTGGCCATCACTCCAACACGATTCCATCAAAGTGCAACATCGCGTTCCCTTGCGTTCACCCCAACTCCAGCGCAAATGGTGATGCTTCGCGATCACCCATGCTCCTGCAAGCCCGTCATCACCAGCTTACCTTCCCCCGCCAGCCGTTGGTGATGGGCATCATCAACATCAACGACGACTCCTTTTGTAACGACGGCTCGCTTGATCCCACCACCGCCCTCGCCCAAGCGCGTCAGCAACTCATCGACGGTGCCGACATCATCGACATCGGTGCCGAAAGCGCCCGCACCAACCGCGGCCCCATTTCCATTGAAGAAGAGGTCCGCCGCCTGCGCAGTTTCATCGATCAATGGCCCGATCTCATCGCTGACTTACCGGCTTCGCCACCCCTGCTTTCCATCAACACCTGGCGCTCCGAAGTCGTCGAACAAATCCTTCCCCACGGCGGCGACATCCTCAACGACATCTCCGCCCTGCCCGATGCCCGCAATGCCGAACTCTGCGCCCAACACGGGGCCGCCCTGCTCATCATGCACAGCGTCGGGCAACCCAAAGTCGCCCACACCCATGTCGGCTGGCCCGACATCATGGCGGAACTCGACCGCTTCTTCGAAGAAAAAATTCAGCTCGCCATCGCCGCCGGACTCAACCCCAACCAGATCATCCTCGATCCTGGCATCGACTTCGCCAAACAGCGCGACGACAACCTCACTATTTACCGCGACCTCGAAAAACTCCATCGCTTCAATCGCCCCATCCTGCTGCCCGTTTCGCGCAAAACCGTCATCGGGAATGTCCTCAACCTCCCCGATCCGAACGAACGCGACGCCGGCACCCT
The DNA here is from genome assembly GCF_005780165.1 of Phragmitibacter flavus. Taxonomy (NCBI): domain Bacteria; kingdom Pseudomonadati; phylum Verrucomicrobiota; class Verrucomicrobiia; order Verrucomicrobiales; family Verrucomicrobiaceae; genus Phragmitibacter; species Phragmitibacter flavus. The sequence goes on from NZ_VAUV01000001.1 coordinate 346,217, forward strand.
CGCCTGCATTGCTACTGGCGTCCGACGAGGAGCCCACATCTTCCGCGTTCACAATGTCCCCGCCGTCGTGCAATCCCTGAAAATCCTCACTCCATTGATGGATCCCGTAGCAGCCGATGTAAGGAGGCTCTAATTCCTTCGCCCCGCGTTCGCCCCCCACCAAAAACCATAGAGCCTCCTCACGTCGGCTACTACTCCGCCAACGACCTCAGCCACGCTTTGAAAAATCGCACGCCATCCTCCAGATCCGCCACTGAAATGTGCTCATCAATCGTGTGAGCCTGGGCAATCGTCCCCGGTCCAATCGCCACGCTCGGCACTCCGCCCTGCGCCAAAAACGCCGCATCACAAACCCACGGCGCCCCCCCCAATGGCGCCCCCGCCGCCACGAGCTTCTGCACAAAAACATCTTCCTCCGGCGTGTCCAAACACGGCTGCGGTTTCATCCGCGGCGTCACCCTGGCCGTCTCATCATGCGCCGCCACAAACGCCTCCAACAACGCCAGCGGCCCGCCTTGACGATGCAAATCCGGCGTAAAGCGGATATCCACCGTCAACACACAATGATCCGCCGTGATGTTGGGCCTCGAACCGCCGCGAATCATCCCCAAACTCAGCGTTGTTTTCCCCAGCCACGCATCCTCACCGCCCGCCTCCGCCAGCTGACCACGAAACTCTCCATCCAGCGCCTTGATCAACCGCGCCATCCGCAAAATCGCGTTTTCCCCCAGCTCCGGACGCGATCCATGCACCGCCACTCCAAACGTCTCAATGTCCGCCCAAAGACACCCCTTGTGTTTAAAAACCGTCTCCAATCCGGTCGGCTCTCCAATGATCCCGAATGCATACTCCGCCCCATGCTTTTCCGCAAAATGACGCGACCCATGCTGTGCCGTCTCCTCCGACATGAACCCCGCAAAATGCACCTCCACCGGCAGCGCTGCCAGTTCACCTGTTGAATGCAACTCGTGCAAAGCCCACAACATTGCCGCCATCGGCCCTTTCGTGTCCGACGCCCCGCGCCCCCAAACCTTGCCATCGCGTAGTTCCCCGCCAAACGGCTCGACGATCATCCCCACCACGCCCACCGTGTCCGTGTGCGGCGCAAAAACGATCTTCTTTTTCGCCGCTCCATCGCTGGAAGCGTTGGTTGGATACCGTCCGATCACATTCGGCCGATCCGGCAAAATCTCCTCCAGCACCACCGCTGCCCCCGACGCCTTCAGAAACTCTCCAACATACTCTGCACAGGCCTTTTCCCCGATGAATTCCGTCCCGGGATCTCCATCCGGATTCACCGACGGAATGCGCACCAGCGCTTGCAACAGTTCGGTGACAGATTGGGGCAGCGAAAGCATGGCGCAGCACCTTCCCCATTTATAGTCTGGCAGCAACTGCGAGATTCGGTCGATTTGTCAGAATCGGGTGCTGTGCCCGGAACGACTTGCCTGCCGAAACAATGGACGCTATTCTGCCCGCATGGTGACTTGGGCTGAAATTTGCGCCGATCCGGTGTTGCAAAATCTTCCTTACAAAATCGAAACCAATCGTTTTGGCAAAATCATGATGAGTCCCGCGTCGTTCTGGCATGGTGGTTTTGAGATCGAGATTGGCCACCTTCTCAAACAGCTGATGCAAGGCGGCAGAGCGGTCGCCGAATGCGCCATCAAAACCACCGACGGCATCCGCGTCGCCGATGTCGCCTGGATTTCTCGCGAACGTTACGAGCCCCATCGCAAGGCCATCAGCCTGCCCATTGCACCAGAGATTTGTGTTGAGATCATTTCAAGTTCCAACACCAAAGAGGAGATGCTCAGCAAGATGCAGCTGTATTTCTCTGCGGGTGCCAAAGAAACCTGGTTGTGTGATGAAGATGGCAACATGGAGTTTTACCACTCCGCATCTGTCGCGCCCATTCCGCAATCCGTGCTTTGCCCGCTATTTCCCGTCAAGGTCGTGTTGGACTGATCCCCTGCCCGCGAAGATTTAGTTCGCCTCGAAGCTCAAGCGGACAGTCTACCGCAATCCCTTCGAGCGCATGTTCAGCCACCACTCCACAAACCGAGGAATGCCGCTATCGATGTGCGTCGTCGGCTTGAAGTTCAGCAACTTCGCCGCCTTGCTCACATCAGCACTGGTCAAAGGCACATCACCGGGCTGTTCCGGCATCTCATTGATCTCCGCCTTTTTGCCCAGTGAGTTCTCGATCACCTCAATCAACTCATTCAGCTTCACCGTCTGCGATCCACCCAAGTTAAAAATGCTGCACTTTGGCGCCGCTTCATCGGCTGAATAAGCCAGCGCACCCAATATCCCATCCACAATGTCGCTGATGAACGTGTAATCACGCGCGGTGTCGCCCTTGCCGTAACGGTCGATCGGCTGGTCCTCGTGGATCAACCGTGTGAACTTTGAAATCGCCAAATCAGGCCGCTGTCTCGGACCATACACCGTGAAAAATCGCAGGCACACCGTGTGAATGCCAACCAGCGCCGAGTAATTCGAACACATCTGCTCGCCCGCCATCTTGGTCATCGCATAGGGCGAGATCGTCTGCAAAATGGGATCCTCCTCCGCAAACGGCACCTTCTTGTTCACCCCGTAAACCGAACTGCTGCTCGCAAAAACAAACCGCTTCACCCCATGGCGCTTGCACGCCTCCAACAAATAAAACGTTCCCTTGATGTTGGTATCAATATACAGTTCTGGCTGCTCAATGCTCGGACGCACCCCTGCCCGAGCGGCCAGGTGAATCACCGCATCCAGTCCACCCTCCAGCGCCGTGAACGCCTGCTCCACCACGGAGGGATCACGCAAATCCCCCTCAATCACCGTCACCTGATCCCTCACCGCTCGCAAATTCTCGCGTTTGATTGCCGGATCGTAATAATCATTAAAATTGTCCAGCACCACCACGCGGGCGCCTTCAGACAGCAACCGTTCGACGGTGTGGGAACCAATGAATCCGGCGCCGCCGGTGACCAAAACATTCATATTATGAGGAGGAAAGGGCCACCCACCTAAAGTCGCCCGACCCCACTGGCAAGGGAAAGTCGTCGAGCGTCAGCCAAAAAACGCTTCAACCTGCGCCTTCACCCGCCACTCAGGAATTTAAGCGCCCTTACAGAATCCTATTGACGTTCTGAGCGCCAAACCGCTAATCTTTTAAAAAATTGCCGGTGCGCAGCCGAGCAAATCTTATTTTTTGTCATGAGCGATCCCAACCATACCCAGCCGGTCCAGCCACTCAGCACCAAAACCGGTTCTGTTCCCCTCAAAAAGGAAACCGTCCGCATCACCCTGCGTGCCCGTCCCGGTGCCGGCCTTACCCAGAAGCAACCGACAGTGCCGCAAACCGCGACCGCTCCAGTTTCGTTGCAACAGACCGCTCCCGTGCAGCTTCCGGCTCCCGCCAACAAGGCCACGGCATCGATCCAGCTCCCAAGTTCGCCGCTTCCTCCTCCTGCTGCCCGCCCTGCCACTGCCCCTGTGGCCGTGATGCAAACCGCGCCGGTCAGCCTTCCTCCTGCCTCGCGTGCAACGGCGGTCGTCAAGCTCTCCCCAGCTACTGCTCCGGTGATGCCCGTCGGCTCCCCCCGTCCTCCTGCTCCTGCTCCGGGCGGCGCTCCGCGTCCTCCTGGTGCCCCGCCCGCACCTTCCATGGGCGCGCCCCGCCCTCCCGGTGCACCTCCAGCCCCAATGGCTCCTCGTCCCGCTGGCGGGGCTCCACCACCTCCAGGTGCCCCGCGTCCTCCCGGTGCTCCTCCAGGGCCGCTCGCTCCAACGATTCCGATGGCCAAAGCTCCCGGCGCTCCCGTGGCTCCGACCGCCGCGCCACGTCCTCCCGGTGCACCTCCCGCCGCCATGCCACCTCCAGGTGCCAAAATGGAGGCCGGTGCCGCTACCGTGCCGCTCGCCAAAGGCCCCGTTGCCCGCCCCGGCGCACCGGGTGCTGCTCCCGTCGCCAAACCCGGTGGAGCCACCTCACAACTTCCCAAAGCCACTGTTCAGCTTAACAAGGGCCCCGGTGCCGCCGCTGCTGCGGGTGCACCCAAACCGATGGCGCAGGCCAACGTGCCCATCAAACGCCCATTGCCACCCTCAGAGGAAAATGCCCCTCTTTACGAAGAGAAAGATCCTGAAGCCGGCCTTATGCCTCTTGCCGTGGTCTGCACCGTTCTCGGTGTCGCCATCATGGTATTGAGCATGTTCGGCTCTGACAAATTCTTCTACGGCAACCCTGGCGAAGTCAGCGCCCTTAAAGTTCCGCCACCGATCCTCCCCAAATGGGAACAACCTGCTGGCGATGGCACCTATGTCTCCAGCTTCAACAAGGCTCTCGAAGACATCACCCGCAAATTCGAATAATCGAACAACGAATCATCGAAACACTCTCTCCCTCTCTCAAATATCATGCCTCTTGCCTGGATTCTCTTCCTCCTTTCGATCGCCGTTCTCGCCATTAACATCCTGACCAAAAATCAGGCCGGTTGATCCCGGGTTCATCGCGAATTCGCTGACTGATTCGATCAAATTTTTGTTAAAGGCGCTGCTTCAACAGCGCCTTTTTCATTGGTTTGGAAGGGGAGCGCACACGCCCTCGCGTGCTTGGAGATTGCGCCCTTGCACTCGACCCGCATTTCACCCTCTCCCGATCCACGAAACATCCGCCCACTCCATTGTGAAAATTCGCCTGCCATCTCCGTATTTGGAGTCATGCCGATGAGACACCTCGCCCCGCTCCTGCTTCTCTATTTGGTTCTGCTGCTCCCATGCCTCACGGTCTCCGGCCAGTCAGCCGATCCTGATTCCGAATGGCCACGTTTTCGCGGTCCCGCAGGCGACGGAACGTGGAACAGCCCCTCACTCCCAGACGATCTCACCCTGATCACCCCAAAGAAGCTGTGGTCCACCCCTCTTGGTGCCGGTTACGGCGGCATCACCATCAGTGACGAATGTGTTTACGTGATGGATCGCGTCAAGAACCCGACCGAAGTCGAACGCATCCACTGTTTTGATGTCCCCACCGGTCGCCTCCTCTGGCAACACACCTACCCCGTCACCTACGACAACCTTGAATACGGAAGCGGCCCCCGCGCCAGCGTCACCATTCACGACGGTAAAGCCTACACCCTCGGTGCCCTCGGCCACACCCATTGCCTCGACGCCACCACCGGCAAAATCGTCTGGAGCATCGACACCCGAAAAACCTTCAACGCCGAGCCCCCACGCTGGGGATTCGCCGCCTCTCCCTTCATCTGGAAAGACACCGTTATCCTCCACATCGCCGCCCAACCCGGCGGCACCCTTCTCGCCCTCGATTCGGCGACCGGCACCGAACGCTGGCGGTCCGGCAATGATCCCGCCGGATATTCGACCCCTCTCGTCATCCAACTCGAAGGCCATTCTGAACCCCAACTCATCCAGTGGAGCCCCCAACATGTCCTCAGCCTCCACCCCGACACCGGCAAAGAAAACTGGCGTTTCCCCTACGACATCCAATACGGCGTCTCCATCGCCCAACCACTTTTCCAAGACGGACTTCTTCTCGTCAGCGGATACTGGCACGGCACCCGCACCCTCCGGCTCGGCACCGATCCCACCACCACCCCCGTCCTCGAATGGAGCCAGGAGAAAACCCATCGCGGTCTCATGAGTCAGCCTCTCTACAAAGACGGCATTGTCTACCTCCTCGACCGCAGCGAAGGCCTCCTCGCTTTCGAACTCGCCACCGGCGAGATCCTCTGGAAAGACGACCACCACTTCACGCCCAAGGACCGCAACCCCCAAATCAGCCTTGTCTGGGCCAGCCAGCCCCGCAACATTGCCGCCGGACTCAATGCCAACGGCGAATTATTTTTCGCCAAGCTAAATTCGGATGAATATGTCGAATTCTCCCGCCATCAAATCATTGGCAAAACCTGGGCACACCCCGCCTTCACCAGCAACCGCATCTATGCCCGCAGCGATACCGAAATCTCCGCATGGCAGTTATGGGACTGACTGATTCGACCGGCGGGGCTTTCGTGCTTGGAACTTCAAACCAACCTTGGTAACCTCAATCCACCATCGACCACCGACTACCCGTCATGAAAAGCGCGCCCCTTCTCCTCCCGTCCCCCGCCATCGTGACCCTGCTGACGCTCACGCTGACGTTATCGATCTTCGCGCCTCTGGCCCAAGCCCAGTTCGAGCGTGAGCGCTCCCGACTCGGCTCCAACACCGAACCCGGAGCCATGTATGTCGAAGACATCCTGCCCAAGGCCGTCCGCCTCACCGTCAGCGCCGAATCCCCTATTTATTATCAGGTCGACATGCAACGCGTCCTCGGTGCCATGGCACCGGGCACGGTCGTTCAACTCGTGGCCATGAGCGACACTGGCTACCGGGTCCGCGGACGTGCCCGACACGGCGATGTGGCCGGATGGATGCGCATGGATCACGTCAAATCCGCCGATCCCAAACTCCCCGAAAAACTCAAAGCCTTCTATGAGCGCAAGAAGGAAGTCGATGCCCTCATTGCCGAAAATCAGGTCGCCATCGGCATGACGGTCGAAGAAGTGAAAGCCTCCCTCGGCAATCCCAGCCGCAAGAGCTCCAAAATCACCGCCAACGGTCGCGAAGAATCCCTTGAATACAGCATTTTTGAGAGGGTCCCCCAAATCACCACCGGCCGCGACCGACTCGGCAACCTTGTCCAGACCACCATTTATGTGAAAGTCGAAGTCGGTCGTCTCTCCGTCGCTTTCAAGGACAACGTCGTCACCGAGATCGCCGAAACCATGGGCAACCCCCTGGGCGAAGATGGTGTCAAACTCCTGCCAACACCCATCATTCTTTACTGAGCCAACTCGGACTCAACACAAACCCCATTTGACAGACCCTCAACCCCGGTTACCTTTCCCGCTCTCAAAAAATGGCGAGGTAGCAAAGTGGTAATGCGCTGGTCTGCAAAACCGGTATGCGCGGGTTCAATTCCCGCCCTCGCCTCCACACTGAAAATCAACGAGTTACGGCGATTTTTGAGCTGGGTGACAACAGGTTCAGCACTACCACCTTCATTCGACGAAGCTTCAGCACCCCACGCACACCGTGTTTGTGTCTATATGTTTAGATAGTAATCAAGTTCTGTAGCCGCTGCGATAGTTTTTGATGGCTTGCCCTTGAAATCGTGTTCTCGGGAAGTTGACTGGCGACGCGCTGATAGCCGCTGCCATCGTCTGTTGGGGCATACACTTTACGACACGAGCACGAAAACCACTGAGCTCACCAGTCGCTACAGACAACGATCTGCATTAACACGAATTTACTTCGAGCCACACCTTTCGAGCCACTGCAGAACGCGACGGACCTAAAATGATCGCCAAATATTTTGCTGTGTTGATATTCCCCAACCCCGGGTTGATTCTCGACTGATTCTGTGGACGTGAAAATGAAAGCGAACTCACAAAACTTGAAGGTCTTCCGTAACGATCGAGCATTGGTCTCGATTCGACGCGACGAATGCGATGATCGAAAGCTTCAGGGATTCATCGTTGATTTTTCTGAAAGTCTTATTCTCCTCCAATATGTCTATGACTTTCGCGTGGATGGAAGGTTGTTGCTCCGCATCGAAGACATCACTGACATGGAGAGCACAGAGACCGATCAATTTCAGAAGCAACTGCTCCTCGAAGAAGGCGATTTTGAGAAAATCGACTTTTCACGGAAACAGCCAATTTCTTCTTACGACGCCTATTTGCTTTCTCTACCAAGAAACGAAATAGTGATTCTGGAAGATGAACTAGCAGAAGATCCTGAATTCCTAATAGGGACGCTCATGTTTGCGGATGATCAGATTGCCACTGTTCGCTTCTTTAACGGCGCAGCGAAGTGGAAGGATCAGCCATCGGATATCGAGATCAAAAGAATCACGTGTTGCCAGACCAGAAACAATTATATCAATTACTACGCAAACCACTTTGCTCGGAAAGGAACTCTCCTTGCGACGAGGAAGGACGGCTAATCGCTTCCGTCAGCAGATCCTAACCTTGAAAACAGTTTACATTGAATGTCATTCCCTGATCAAAGTAAAGCAGACTGGCCTATTTCTTTGACCGAGTTGATCGCTCGTAGAGATGTTTATTCTAGAAGAATTGGGCGTGTGGGCGGGACTTCTATGGTCCTTCTTTTTTCCTTTTTATTTGGTAACTTCTTTTTAATCCGCTGGTTAGAACGTGATGAAAAAATGCCGAATTGGCTCGCTGCAGTTGGAGTAGTTGTTCTTTTTTCGTATCTTTTTGGGAATATGTTTTTTCTTCTGTGGAATCACAAGAAGGCGACGAAATCCTGCAATCTCCAATGTCCGCACTGCGCAAAACCCTTAACTGACAAAATTCTTATTCCTGTAGCAATTGCGACCGGTCGGTGCGGAAATTGTGGAGGTCTGTTAATCATCGATCATCCCAACTCGCAAGAGCCAGACAACTCAGGCAATCGCCTCGGACGTGCCGAGTGATTCTTTCGAGCATATCCGGGACTTTCACCTGAGTGCGGAATGATTCGCCATGTTGTCCCTAAGATCCACCATCATTAAAACCCATCGAACAAACGAGAAATAGGCGATAGATTTTCCCCTGCCTTCCCGTTGCAAGGTGAGGTATACTGCAATCAGCAATACCAACTAAACGACATTTCAGCCGCACCACTGCATGAAAACCACCTATCTTCTGCTACTTCTATTCGGTCTGGGATCTCTGTCGTTACAGGCCCGTGAATGGACCAATCAGGCCGGTGTCAAGATCCAGGCAGAATTGGTCACCGTCAAAGGTGCGGCGGGCAATGAAGTTGCTGTGCTCAAACTCGCCAATGGGCAGACCTACGATGTTGCCCTAAGCCAGCTCAGTGCTGAGGACCAGGAATTCGCTCGCACTGAAGCGGTTCGTCTTGCGGCCACCACACCAACCGCGGCGGTTCCGGGCACATCAAGCGAGGAATTCTCCGCGCTTGGAACTCAATTGAAGAGCAAGCTTGTCGCAGTCGATGGTCGGCGTGTGGGAAAATATGAAATGAGCGCCGAGCCGGAATATTACGCCTTCTATTTCACTGCTTCATGGTGCCCTCCCTGCCGCACTTTCACGCCCAAACTGGTCGAATTCTACAATCAACATGCCCAAAAAAAGAGCAAGTTTGAAGTCGTCATGGTCAGTCGCGATGACAGCGAAAAATCCATGGAGGAATACATGAAGGAGAGCACCATGCCATGGCCTGCCATCGCCTTCCGCCACGTCGAGCGCCTGAAGGAAGTTCAAGCTTACGCCGGGAAAGGCATCCCTTGCCTGGTGTTGGTGGATCGCGAAGGCAAGGTCCTCTCCCACAGCTACGAAGGCTCAAACTATGTAGGCCCCACCAAGGTCATGCGTGACCTCGCCGATAAAGTTGGGTCCTGATCGAAGTTTGAGACCAAATTCGGTTTCCCGTTTTTTGTTTCCCGTTTCCACACTCACCCCTTCCCCTGGCGAATCTGAGGGACGAAGATAGTGGCCGCTGCGCACCTCAGCAGGAGCCAACCATCTGTCTCTCGCCTCCAGAGACTCACTGAGGAGCTGGGGTGGCTTCAACAAGAATCCCGCGATAGACGGCGCCTTTGAACCGGTGCTCCCGGGCTGCCCGGTAGGCAGGGCTGTCATACCACGCCTTGGCGGCTTCCATGCTCGGAAATTCGGCAATCACGACGCCTTCCGTTTTGTCACCTTCGAGCACTTCATGAGGTCCATATCCCGAAAGAACTTTCATGGGGTGCCCCTCAAGCGAGGCACCCACCATTTTCCAGTAAGTTTCCAATTCGGCCTGGTCGAGGGTTTTCTCACGCGTGAAAATGACGTAGGCCGGTTTCTTGGCTTGCACCTTTTGCTCTGGTTGTTCTGCTGCTGATTCCGTTTTGAGAGCTTTTGTGGAGGCCTCCTTTTCGGAGGTATCTCCGGCGGTCAAGGACATGGCGGCGAGCACGCTGGCGATTACAAGGAGTGGATGTTTCATTGGAGTAAGGTTATTGGGTTAAAGAGATTCGTGAATTTTGGATGTTATTAAGCGGGCTCCCAGCAGACGACTTCAATGTTGTAGCCATCTGGATCAAAAACGTAAGCAGAGTAATAGTCGGGACCATGTTCGGGGGTCAGCTCAGGTTCACCGTTATCTTTTCCGCCTGTCGCGATGGCAGCCATATAAAAGCTTTCCACCTGCTCTCTGGTGGGAACGCGGAATGCAATATGATACGGGGCAATATTGGCCTGATCTTCTTGGATAAAAAAATCGTGTCCTTGTCCTTCCACCCCAAATCCGACGCCTTTCGCTTTAGTGCTTGAAGACGTGTATTCCGGTGTGGCCGAGTAACCCAACGGAGCGAGCGCTTTTTGGTAGAATTCCTTGCTCTTGCTGAGTTCGCTTACAGTGATGATGATATGGTCGATCATAAGTGATGCAGGTTTGTAGTTTGAATGAGATTTTTGCCTCTGCGACTAGACCGTCGGAATGGTGCCGCCGTCGATGACGAACTCCGTCCCGGTGATGGCGCCCGCGCGGGGCGACACCAAGAATGCAATAAGGTCGGCGACCTCCGCTGGCTTCGTCGGCCTTCCTAAAGGAATGCCGCCGAGTGCGTTCATCACGATCTGTTTGCCGCCTTGGTAATCGGTGCCCGCACTCTCGGCGAGACGTTCGGCCAGTGCGACGGCGGCTTCGGTTTCCACCCATCCTGGTGACACGCGAACCACACGGACGCCCTTCGGAGTGACCTCTTTCGAAAGGCTTTTGCTGTAAGTCGAAAGCGCCGCCTTGGCCGCTGCATAGGCGGTCGTGGATTCAGGCAACGGGAGCTCGCGCTGAATGGAAGTCACATGAACAGTGACGCCGGAACCTTGTTCAATCATGCTCGGAAGCAGTGCCCTGTCGATGCGAACCGCGCTCATCAGGTTCAAATCAAGTTCACGCTGCCAGACATCATCATCAAGCTTGGCAAAGCCGCCGCCCGGAGCGGTTGATCCGCCAACGACATTGATGACCATATCAACCCCCCCAAGGTGTTGAAACACCTCCTCAGCGACCGTGGTGCAGCCCTTAGCGGTGGCGACATCAGCCGCAATGTAATGAACGTCGGGAATCCGCTTCTGTGGGACTTCACGTGCCGTGGTAACGACGCGGACGCCCGCATCATGCAGTGCCTTCACCACTGCGGCACCGACGCCTTTGGTTCCCCCGGTCACCAGCGCTCTACGCCCGTTGAGTTGAAGATCGAAGTGGATGGGTGCGGAAGTGTCAGTGGCTTTCGTCATAAGATCATCGTTGTTTCTGAAATGATCATAAGGCGAAAAAACCGGACTTTCAATGGTTCCAAGTCCATACTTATGGTCCAAACGTCCAGATTGGGTTGGCTTTTGGAACTTTTTGGGCTAGGCTGTTTCTATATGGATGTTCTCGCGCACATGATGTCCCTCATGCGGACCAAGGGTTCTTTATACGGTCGCCTGGAATTCACTGCTCCCTTTGGATTCTGGTTTCCAGCGGACAACGGGGTCTGCATCATCGTGACGCGAGGGTCTTGTTTTCTCAGCGTCGATGATTCACCGCTGGTGTCTCTTGTAGGAGGCGATTTTGTGTTCCTGCCCACCCCCAAACAATACACCCTTCGCAGCAGCCCGGAGCTATCGGTGCGCTCCATGCTGGAGGTCGCCTCACAAGAAGAATTTCACCGCACACGATTGATCACCTTCGATGGAGGCCAGGGACCATCCACTTCCATCGTCGCGGGATGTTTTTCGTTGGCCTCACCCGAAAGCGACATCCTGGTCAAACACCTTCCTCCGATTGTTCATCTTCAAGGATCTGGAAACCACACCACCCCCTGGTTTCAATCGACGTTGCAATTCATTGCTTCAGAAGTGGCTCAGAATCTGCCGGGAGGAACCGCCATTGTGGATCGTCTTGCGGAGGTGCTTTTTGTGCAAGCGATGAGATCGCGCATCGGCTCTTCATCCCCCACGAATAAACCTAGCTGGTTGCATGCGCTCAACGATCCGCAGATTGGCGAAGCCATCCAACTGATGCACGCGGAACCCGGGCGACCATGGACATTGGACGAACTGGCGCGAAACGTTTCCATGTCCCGCTCTGCCTTTGCGGAGCGGTTCCGCAAGCTGGTCGGGGAAACTCCGCTGGACCATCTCACTCAATGGCGGATGGTGAAAGCTGGAAACATGATGAGGGCGAACCCGCCCATCAAGCTTGCGGAAATTGCCCTGGCGACGGGATATGAATCAGAGAGTTCCTTCGGCAAGGCCTTTCGCCGTATCATGGGAGTTTCCCCGGGAAAATATCGCGCTTCCAACCGGGACCTTGCTGAAGTGTAACCACGTTGATTTCAATTTAGGGAGCAGTCCCTCTCCGTTGCCGCGAAGTTGAACGCTTGTTATTCTGACTGCCATGGAGGTTCCCCATGTGCTAGCAACTTCGCGCCTCTTCAATCAGCAAACGGGCGAACATCTCGGCATGGGGCTTGGGGCGCAAGGCAGGAAGACCAATCACAACCGGGAAACTGGGCAGCTTCGGCGCAAATGGCTTAACGATCAGTGTCTGCGGCAGGATACCGATGATTCCCTCGACAAGAATGGCTGCGGCATTCTGAGCTTCCAGTTCCACGAAGAGAGTGGAAAAGCTGTCGTTCACCAGTGAAACGAATCGCGGCGAGATCCCAAACGGTTTAAGCAGCTCACGTGCGCTTGTTACATATTCCGGATAGTTGTCCTTCGCCAGGCCAACCAGCGGCAAACGATGCAGTCGCGCGACGGGAATTCGCTTTAGCTTCGCCAACGGGTGCCTCGCCGGCAGCACCAGCACAGGCTGCAAGCGCAGTAGCTCCGTCAATTGAAATCCCGGAATCCCCTTCGCGACGGAAATTCCAGGACTGATCACGAGGTCGAGCCGTCCCTCGCCAGCCATTTCATTGATCTCCCGCGATGAAAGATCAGACAGCTCGATCCGAACGCGCGGCACGGCTGCCTGGAATTTCGCCAGCACGGCGGAGATGATGCCAGTGGTGATGGAAGAGGGGTAGCCCACACGCAAAATCTCTTTTCCCGTTTCCCCACGCAGCCGGCGAACCGCATCGTCGGCCCGACCGAGCACTTCGCGTGCTTCTTCATAAAACAACTCACCCGCTTCCGTGAGCTTCACCGAGTTGGATCCACGCACCAGAAGGGTCACTCCCAGTTCTTCTTCGAGGTCCCTCACCTGCCTGCTGAGCGGTGGCTGGGTGAGATGCAGAATTTCCGCCGCACGATTGAATGATCCGTGAGCAGCGACAGCGACAAAATAGCGCAGGTGACGGAGTTCCATGAGCAAAAAGTAGCTCAACCTAAAAGGATGAGCGAGCCAAGAAACAAGGCATTGGGCGGATTCCCGCCGCAGCCCTATTCTCAACCTGTGCCTCCGGAACGTCCAACGAGTGCGAGTATTCCACACTCCGGCGGCATCCGAAATCACAACCAGTTCACCCGAAAGGAAACACGACTATGAATAACAACAAGACCGGCCTTAAAGCCCTTCTCCGACCCGAAGACAGCATCCTTGTGCTGATCGACCATCAGCCCTACCAGTTCACCAACCTGAACAGCCACGAGCCCACAATGATCATCAACAACGTCGTTGCCCTGGCTAAAGCTGCGAAGGTTTTCGAGGTCCCCACCATCCTAACCACCGTGATCGAAGAACGCGGCGGTTATCTCATCAAGGGTCTTCAGGATGTCTTCCCCGATCAAAAGCCGATCGACCGCACCTTCATCAACACATGGGAGGATCCGAAGGTCACCGATCTCGTGAAGAAGAGCGGTCGCAAGCAGCTCATTCTCGCCGCGCTCTGGACGGAGATCTGCCTCGCGATGCCGGCGATCCAGGCCCTCGGCGAAGGATACGACGTCTTCATTGTCACCGACGCTTCGGGGGGCGTCAGCGCGGAGTCCCACGACATGGCCGTGCGCCGCATGGTCCAGGCCGGTGCGGTGCCGGTCACGTGGATGGCCGTCGCGGCTGAATGGCAGCGTGATTGGGCGCGCGAGGAAACTGCCGCCGGGCTCTCCAATGTCCTCCTCGAGCATGGCGGTGGTAGTGGGGTCGCTTTTGCCTGGGAAATGCAGCTGCTCGCGAGCGCCCAAGCGGCAACGAAATAAATTAAAGGGCCCAAGTGACTGCCAACCGACCTCGGGAGAACCAGTCATCCTAAGTTGATGAAGGCGAGCCCTGCCCGCGTCGTGTTCAGCGAACAGGACGCGGGCAAACTTCATATGACAAATTCGCTCCCTTGTTCACCAGCGAGGGCGCATGCGAATCAATCCCACTAACATCGAGAGTAGACATGCCAGTTGAGTGCAATGGACTGGCATTAATCTAGTCGAAAATCACCCGACTTATTCGCTGGTGATCAGGTCCAAAAAACCTGCCGTCCAGACGCTCACGCTCCAGCTCTTTCGCCGCAAGGCATACCAGGCTTTGCCCACTCAATCCCAGGAGCCTTTCATCTGGCCGAATGCCTCATGCCCACCCTCCAAAAATCCTCCAACAAATGTTTCCGTAACGTTTCCGCCTCAACATCAAAGCGGTAGACCATAAGGCCAGGCTACTGGAAGACGTCCAGAATGTCGAGTAGTTGCGAATCCATGCCGAACTATGTGACGCCTTCACAAAAACCAAGATGTTTTTCCCTTTGATCATCCGCAAAATATCCGCTCAGACTTCCGGCGGCTTGCGGGTTTTTAGATGCAGCGATTCTGTAAGAAGAAAATGGAAATTTGCGGCAGTCCTCTGCATGGCGATGGGCGTGAGCTTTTGCCCTCTGGCCAGGGGCGAGACGGCTCTGCCGGCGTCGACAACTTCGAGTGATCAATCGACCCCTTTGTATTTCTCACTGCCAGCACCCCGTGGGCAGATTCTTGATGCTCGAGGGGTGGCGTTGGCGCGGAATACGACGGTTCGGAGGTTAATGCTTCAGGTGCCTCCGCTGAACAACGAAACTCCTGAGTTGTTCTGCGAATGGGTGAAGGCTCAGTGGCCTGAGGTTTTGAATCGCCATCCCGACGCAGTCCGGCCGACGGATGAATTTTTGACGGAGCACTTCCAACATCGCCGTTTGCTTCCCATCGCGATCAGCTCAACCAAAGCAATGGATGCGGCTGCGGGTTCGGAAGTTGCTCCGCTCAGCTGTCTCAGCTGGAGGGCGGAGTATCAGCGTGATTATCCGAATGCCGAAGCGGCAGCACATGTGGTTGGATACGTGGCTCCGGCAGGCCCCGTCGCGAACGGACCTTTGCATCATGGCGAGCCGCTTTGGCGTCCTGTGGAAGGCAGGGAGGGGCTTGAAAAGGAGTTGGACAAAGAACTGGCGGGGCAACCGGGATTGCTGATGATGAGTTTCGACCATAAGACGTTGCTTTGGGAGGAGAAGGTCATCCTTGCTCCTCAACCAGGCAACGATGTGGTCACCACGCTGGGTTTGCCGACGCAGAAGAGTGCAGAAAAGGCGCTGTTGGAATCAAAGCGCGCTGGTGCATTGGTCATCGTGAATGCCTCAAATGGAGATGTGCTGGCGATGGCATCGGCCCCCACGTTTAATCCGGCGATCTTTGCTTCAGGAATGATGCAGGATGAGTTCGACCAGTTCACTTCGCAACCATCGCAACCTCTTCATCATCGCGCCGTTGCTTCGCTTTATCCACCGGGTTCGGTTTTCAAGCCCTTTGTGGCATTGGGAATTTTGAGGGCTGGTGCAGTGCCAGCCGACACACGCATTCTCTGCGGGCCGGAACTGGAGATTGATGGCCGGAAGTTTGGCAACTGGTCAGACAGTGACTACGGGATGTTTGATCTGCGTGCGGCCATGGTCCGATCCTGCAATACCTATTTCTATCAGGCGGCGATTGCGAGCGGGGCGAAACCGATTGCGGATGTGGCACGCCAATTTGGATTTGGAAGTCGTCCGACGTTTCCTTTGCCGAATCTTGCGGGCGGCACGCTTCCCTCAAAAATCTCCAACCGGCAGGCACTCGCCAATTTTTCCATTGGGCAGGGCGACGTTCTGGTGTGTCCGCTTCAGGTGGCTGTCGCCATGGCGGCTTTGGCGAACGATGGCGGTCGGCCACATCCACGACTGGTGTCGCAGGTTCAAAGTCAGAATAGGGACATCGTTTCGATCACCACCGTCAAAGCGATGGGCGTATTAGATGCTTCTCCAGAAGACCTGGAATCCATCCGCAAGGGAATGTATGGCGTGGTGAATCATCAGCAGGGAACGGCGACCAAAGCCCGGCAGAAAGACCTGCCCATCTATGGGAAGACGGGAACCGCCCAATGGTCGAACCAGGGCAAAAAAGCCAACGTGGTGTGGTTCGGCGGATTTGTGATGCACAGCACCCCTCCCATCGCTTTTGTGGTGGCGCTTGAAGGCAAATCGGGAGAGACGATTTCCGGAGGTCAGACCGCTGCGCCGGTGATGGCGAAGGTCCTGGCTGACATCGCGGCGTCGCCTAGTGATCACGGCATAAAAATCGAAAAAATCGAAGCCCCGTTTCAAGACGATCCGCTCATCAACGACCCAGCGATGATTCCGGTTCTTGCTGGTCAGGTGGGAGTGCCGACGGTTCAACCTGCAAGTCTGAGCGCATCTCCTGATGCAAGCATCTTGTCCTCGTCACCGGTGATGGCAGCACCCGCACCTGCCCCCGTTTTAAAGTTGAGCGAGGTTTCGGCACCAAGTTCTGGAGAAATAGGGTCAAATCAATCACCAGTTGAGACGATCTCTGACAACAAGCCTGTGGTCAAAAAGGTAATGGTTTTCCCAGGCCAGAACCCTGAACCACCCCCGGATACGCGAAGTGTGGCTGCATTGCCAGTCGAAATTGAGGTGCGGCGCAAGACACCCGACCAAGCGGATGTGGTGGTGGTCCCCAAAGCGGAAGCCGTTGAGCCCCAGCCACCCATCGTTGAAGCCCCAGTCGCCATCGCGGTTGAATCCCCTCCGCCTTCTTCTGGAAGTAGGGAGCCACCCAAAGCGCTTCCAGTCATTGATACACCGCCAGCAATGGAACCACCGGAAGCTCCTGCTCCAGCCAAAACCAAGCGCAGAGGCTTTTTGTTTTTCGGAAATGGCGATGATGATGGCGAGTAAGTCGCCAAGTCTGGATTAGCCAGTTACCATACCAACTAACATCCGCTTATGTCCAAAACATTGAAAGCTTCATGGAAAATATTGAGGCGTCATTGGCTGAAAACGCTGTTGATCTCTGCGTTGACTCTTTTCGTAGCCGGATTGGTCGCGGGTTTGTGGATCTGGCGGACTTTTAGTCTCGCGGCGGCTGAAGTGGATCTCACGGAGCTCGACAAGGTCAAGGAAGGCACGCATGTCGAGGATCGGCATGGGGAGCCTGTGGGCATCTTGTTTGCCGACAATCGAAGATTCGTCACGCTGAACCAAGTGCCGAAAGATGTTATCGATGCACTTATCGCGACGGAAGATGCGAGATTCTATCAACACGGAGGATTTGACTACCAAGGGATCAGTCGTGCCATGGTAAGGAATGTCAGCCGAATGTCCATTCGGCAGGGAGGCAGCACCATTACCCAACAACTTGCCAGGCAGGCGTTCAACCTAAAGGGCCGGACCTTCCGCCGGAAGTTACTGGAGACTTTTGTCGCCTGTCGGATCGAACAGAACTACAGCAAGAGTGACATCCTTGAATATTATCTCAACCAGATTTATTTGGGCAATGGATTCTACGGCATCGGATCGGGAGCCAGAGGTTACTTTGGCAAAGAAATTGGCGACCTGACTCTTGAAGAGGGGGCGCTGCTGGTGGGCATTATCAAAGCTCCGGTGTCGTTCTCCCCGTTTAAGAACATGGAGGCGGCAAAACGTGCACGAAACCTCACCTTGCAACGCATGCTGGTTCTCCATCCGACGGAAAGTAAGCGGATTGAAAGGGCCATAAAACAGCCGGTGCGCGTGGTGCCGGAAGAATCAAGAGTGGAGCGTCCGGATTATCTCCTGGCGGCGGCGGAGCGTCATCTCGAAAACCTCAAGAAAGAGGGAGAGACGGGACCTTGGAAAAAAGTTTCGCTAAGTGTGGATGCGCGCCTTCAAAGTCAATTGGACAACAAGGTATCCACCTATGTTACTCGCATCGAAAAGGAACTCACCGATGCTGAACCCGGCAAGTCGGCTCTTCAAGCGGCTGTGGTGGTGATCGACAACAAAACCGGAGCCATTGTCGCCACTTGTGGAGGCAGGGATTTTAAGACCAGCCCTTTTGATCGCGCGTTGCTGGGGCATCGACCCGTGGGCACGGCATTTCTTCCGCTTAGTTACGCCGCCATGTTGACGGTGAAACCTGAGTTGGACTCCATGTTGGTGCTTGATGCTCCACTGGACAATCGGCGGGCGATGATCGGTGGTGAGCGTGGGGTCTTGGGTGAATGGGGTGGTGAGACGGACCAACCCGTGCATGAAGGATTTGTCCCGGTGTTACACAGTCTCGCCAAAGGGAAAACCGGGGCGGCGGTGAGAGTCGCGCAGGACATTGGACTTGAGCGCACAAGGGAGATCTTGTTGCGCTGTGGGTTTGAGACCCCTCTCTCCGAATATTCGTCCGTGGTGCTTGGCAGCGGTGCGTTGCGCCTCATTGATGTTGCCCGGGCTTTCGCCGCAGTGGCCAATGATGGCGTGCTTTCAACCAATCATTCGCTGGTCACCCAGACTCATTCCTATCATGGGGTCCGGGAGATGCGGGCGGAAGAGACTGGCCGGCACCGAGTATTCAATCCATCCGCTGCGGAGCAGGTGAGGAACGTGCTGGTTTCTGCCATGAAAGATCCTGAAAAACTGGAGGTTTTGCGAGCACACCGAATTGATAACGGGGGACTGGCAGGCTGGGGTGGCACCGCCTACGGATCATCCGATGCCTGGTTCATCGGCTTTGATAAAAACATCACCTGTGCGGTGTGGATTGGTTACGACGAGACCCGCAGCATGGGCAAGGGCGTTTGGGCCAAACGGGTGGCGCTGCCATTGTGGGCGGAGGTGATGGCTGCGGCAACTCAGGGACGACCTGAAGGATGGCTGTCGACTCCAGCCATTGCGAATCAGGGGCTGCCGTCTTTCGCCGATGGGTCAAGTGGACGAGAGGTGATTCCTATGATCAAAGCGACTTCACTGGCGGAGGCGGGAGCTGCAAAATTGGTCGCGCCGCAATCGCCGGTGTTGATGGGTGAAGATCCCTACCAGCCTCGTCCGACGGCACCGTGATAGGCACCGCCTATATTTGACCACCTCATTAAAGCCCGGACAACACAACCGACTGGAGGTAATCGACCGAACCTTTAGTTGTGAGTTTGAAAACCTCCATCACCGAGAATCGGGTCGTGCAACTGTTCACGGTCACGTTCACCAAGTGGAACGAAGCGAAGGCTTTGCGCTTGGCGGCGGCGTTGTCTTATTACTCCGTGTTTTCCATCGCACCTCTGTTAGTGATTGCCGTCGGTGTTGCGGGCCTGGTGTTGGGGGTGGAGGCAGTGCAGGGTCAACTTGAGGGACAACTGAAATCGGTGCTTGGCGAACGCGCTGCGGAGGCAGTGCAATCCCTGGTTCAGAATGCGTCAAAGCCGTCGCAAGGTTGGTTGGCGACCATCACCGGCACAGGCGCTCTCGTGCTGGGTTCGTCGGCGTTCTTCGTGCAATTGAAAGACGCACTGAACACAATCTGGGGGGTGCAAACCAAAGATGGAGCCGGGGTGGTCGGCCTGCTTAAGGATCGGGTGATCAATTTTGGGATGGTGCTGGTGATAGGGTTTTTTCTGCTCGTATCGTTGGTTCTCAGCACTGCCATTGCCGCTCTTAATAAATATTTGGGCAGCATTTTGGGACTGCCGGGTGAGATATGGGCGGTGGCGGCATTCATCATTTCCATGGCGATGGTGACGGCCCTGTTTGCGCTGATCTTCAAGATTTTACCCGATGCCAAAATCCAATGGCGCAATGTGTGGATCGGGGCGCTGCTGACGGCAGTTCTCTTTGAGATAGGGAAGTTTGGTTTGAGCTTTTATCTTGGCAGGGAAAGCACGGCTTCAAGTTATGGAGCCGCCGCATCGGTGGTGTTGCTGCTTCTCTGGCTTTATTATGCGTCATGCATCCTGTTGTTCGGAGCAGAGTTTACCCGGGTCTATTCCCTTTCAACGGAGGGGGCCGTGGAGCCCGGAAAGAATGCTGAACTGGCCACGCCTGAAACACTGGCTGCCGAAGGAAATGCCAAACGCATCGAATCGGGGGCGCATGAACTGCCGATTGCACCTCCCTCAAGTGAGCTTGTCCCTAGACCGGTTCCCAGCAGAAGGAGGGATGGCCCCGTGTGCTCGCCGGCATTCAAAGTCGCGGTAGGCGTGAGTTTTCTTGTGGGAGTGACGTTGGAACTTCGACAGCTAATCAATCGTCGTTAGCAGCGACGGCACCGCCAAATCCCGGTCGGTAGGCAAGCGATTGGTAAACTGGTCCCAGAACGGTGGCAGGGATGCCTACTGAAGGAGATTCGCATCCGATCCAGCGCTCTATTTTTATCCACTCAACCCTTGAGGCTCCATTCGAGCAGGGCCTGGGAGTCGGTCCAAACGCTGCGCGACTGGCCGTTGAGGACCACCACGATGCGGCGGCGGCCGTTGAGTTCGCCACTGGAAATGAGGCAAAACCCGGCGGCGTTGGTGTAGCCGGTTTTCATCCCGTCGCAGGGCGGGTAACTGCGCATCACGCGGTTGGTGTTGGTGAGGGTGGTGACGGTGCCGTCGCTTCTTTTGAAATCGAAGGTTTTGTTGCGCACCATTTCGCGAATGACGGGCCAGGTGTCGGCGGCTTTGGCGACGACGGCCATGTCGCGGGCGGTGGAATATTGGGATTCGTCGGGCAGGCCGTGGGGGTTGGCAAAGTGGCTGTTGTTCATGCCAAGTTCGGCGGCGCGTTGGTTCATTTTTTCACGAAATGCCGCGACACTACCGGCGTTGTCGCGGGCGAGGGCTTCGGCGATGTCGTTGAAGCTGCGCACGAGCAGGGCGGTGAGGAGCTGGCGGCGGGTGAACTGTTCGCCGACTTTGAGACCGAATTTGGTGGGGGCGGCGTCGGTGTCGCGTTTTTCGATGGTGACAATCTGGTCGAGATTGCCTTCCTCGACCAGGATGAGGGCGGTGAGGAGCTTTTGGGTGCTGGCCACCTGGCCGCGCAGGTCGGCGTTTTTCTCGTGCAGGATTTCGTCGGTGGCCGGGTCGATGATGAGCACGCGCTGGGCGGAAACGGTGGGGGCAGGGCCCCGTTTGGCCCGCAGGGCGAGGGTCTTCTGCAGTTCTTCGGTCTTGGCGATCTCCTCCTGAAGTTTGACGCGGAGCAGTTCGAGTTCGGCTTTTTGGGCGGCGAGGCTGGCGGTTTCTTCGGCCAGTTTGCGTTCGCGGGCGACGAGTTCGAGTTCGCGTTCCTGGGTGGAAGTCTCGCGGGCGACGGCTTGATTCTCGCGCTCTTTGAGGGCATCGACGGCGAGATTGACCTTGCCGGCATCTTCGCAACCCGGCAGCAGGGTGTTGAGAGCGAGGATTAGCGTGAGAGCGAGAGTCTTGTGGGTGGCAATGGGCATCGGAGGGAAAAGAAATGTGGCGGGCTTGTGGGGAGAGTTTCGACCTTTCAGGACGATGGCTCAACCCTAAATCTCGTTTAACCATTCTCTGAGGCGGGGCGCGGAGAGCTGTCCGGGGGCATTGGGTGCTCCGAGGAAGCCGTAATTGAGCAGGCTTCCGCAGCGTCCGAGGGTGAGCCTGGAGAGGGGGCCGAGGCCGCCCATGCCCATCAGGCAGAGGGGTCGACGGGTGGCGTTGGGGAGGAGCTGGATGAGGCGCGCGAGATCGGCCGGGGATTGCAGGGTGGTGGCAATTTTAACGGCGTCGAACTTGAATTGCAGGGCGAAGTCGATGGAGCCTTGCAGGACTTCATCGGCGGGGGGGGAGGGGAAATCGTGAAACGAACCGATGACGCCGACGCCACGGGTTTGGGCGTCGCGGATGAGGTCTTGCATGTCGATGGCGCTGCGCAGTTCGATGTCGATGAGGGTGGCGAGGTCGAGGCAGGAATGCAGCATTTCGCGACGTTGATCGGCGCTGAGGTGGTGGTCGCCGCCTTCCTCGGGATGGCGGGCGGTGAGCAGGAGGGGAAGCGGCAGCCGGGCGGCGAGCGGTCGAAGTTCTTCGGGGGCGAGGTTCAGCGTATCGAGGCGCAGTTCGAGCAGGTCGCAGCTTTTATGTGGATCGGCTGTTTTGGCAAATTCCTCCAGGAGCTGACGGGTGTTGATGACGCCGACAACGAGTGGCTGGTTGCTGAACAAGAGGTTCTTGGAGGAAACAAGTTGTGGCATGGATAATTTTGTTCAATTAGTGCTGCTGAACAGCCCCCGCTCGACGATGCCGAGAATTAATTCTAACAGGATGACCGTCATTGGGTTGTCGATGGCTCTGGACGCTCCGTCAAGGGCTCTCTGACCATGGCATCTCTATTTACAACCCCCCAGCAAACGATGCTTGGTCGCCGCCAGGAGTTTAACCTTCAGTTGCAGCAGATCAGCGATGCGATCCTGCTGTTTGTAGGACTGTTGGTGGGACATTGGTTGCGGGGTGATGTGGCGAGGTGGATCTGGCCGGAAATGGTGGAGATTCCGCCGTTCAGCGAGTCTTTCTGGTTGCTGGCGGTGGTGTGCCCTTTCCTGCCGTTGATGCTGGAGCAGCAGGGGTATTATCGGAATGTGCTGGGCAAGCGGTGGTGGGATTTTGTGAGGCAGATGGCCCAGGCTTGCACGCTGGTGGGATTGATGGTGGCGTTTTGCGAGGTGATTTTGCATTGGCGGGCGCAAAGCCGTGCGGCGATGTTGATTGGGCTGGCTCTTGGGGTGGTGTTTTTGCTGACCCGCATCCGGCTGGCGCAACTGGTGTTGCACTGGCGGATTGTGCATGGTTATGCGGACAAGGAGCGGGTGGTGGTGGCCGGGCACGTGGATGACATTGCTGAGATGCTGGAGACGATGCCTGCGGAGCAAAGGGCGGAGATGGAGGTGGTGGGCATGTTTGATGTGATGAACGAACCGGTGGAGGAGTTGGTGAAGTTGCTTCATGACAAAGCGGTTTCGCGGGTCGTGTTCACGGTGCGACATGCGCATTTTCACAAGATCGAGGCGGCAGTGCAGGCCTGTGAAGTGGAGGGGGTGGAGGCGTGGCTGGGAGCGGATTTCTTCCAGACCTCGCTGGCGAGACCAGGGTTCGACATGTTGGGTGGACGCTTGATGCTGGTGTTTCGGAGCACGCCGACGATTTCTTGGGAATTGTGGTTGAAGGATGTCATCGACCGGCTTGGAGCGCTGTCGCTTTTGGTGCTGAGTCTGCCTTTGTGGCTGGTGGCGATGATAGGGATCAAGGTGAGTTCGCCGGGTCCGGTGTTTTTTGTGCAGGAAAGGGCAGGGCGTCACGGGCGGTCGTTCAAGATGCTGAAGTTTCGCACCATGGAAGATGGAGCTCAGGCAAAACAAGAGGAGCTGGCCGCCAAAAATCAGATGTCCGGCCCGGTTTTCAAAGTGGAGAACGATCCGCGGATATTTAAATTTGGCCGCTGGTTGCGTCGACTGAGCATCGACGAACTGCCGCAATTGGTGAACGTGCTGAGGGGAGAGATGAGCCTGGTGGGTCCGCGACCACTTCCGACGTATGAAATCCAGCGCATTGAGAAGCACAGTCAGCGGCGGCGCCTGAGCATGAAGCCGGGATTGACCTGTTTGTGGCAGGTGTCGGGGAGGAACAAGATCAAAAATTTTGAAGATTGGGTGGCGCTGGACTTGAGGTATATCGACGATTGGTCGCTGTGGCTGGATGTGAAGATTTTGTTCCGGACGCTGCCGGCAGTGTTGCGTGGTGGAGGAGCACACTGAGTCGTCCTCGTCCTCCTACTCGAGCTCGAATTCGTCCTCGACACGCAGGGTGAAGAAATCACCAGCCGTTTCCAACCGACCCCAGCGCACCTTTTGCTCGTTATCGGGTGATGTTTAGTTCCTGCAATGGGTGGATTTCGAGGACGAGTAGGAGAACGAGGACGAGGACGAATTTTCAGACAGCAGAGAGATGCGCATATTTTTCGAACCAATCCGCTGGAAGACGCATGGGTTTGCCTTGGGGCATTTGGACAAGGGCGAGGGACTGTCGGCAGGTCACGAGAAGGACTTCATCTTCAGCGCGATGGATCTCAAAGGCACACCAGAAGCGCACGCGTTCAACGGATTGAAGACGACCGCGAATGATGAGGTGGTCCGCAAGTTTCGCGGGTTTGCGATAGTCAATTTCGGTGCGCAGCACGACGGGGAAGAGCTGCGTTTCGGACATTTCGCGAAGACTCATGCCGAGCTTGGCGGCCAATCGGGTGCGGGCGGTTTCGATCATTCGCAGATAGGCAATATTGTGCACGACGGCCCCGCAATCGGTGTCAAAAAACATCACTTCTTCTTGCGTTTCGATGGTTGGGGCGTCGGTCATGAAGTGAGAATGCGCGGGATGTGAGGGCGCGCAAGTCAACTGGGATGAAGGTCGTGGATTTTACTACCCGAGGCAGGGGGATGTGGTTATAGTTGACGAATATGATCGGCCAACATCTCGCCCAGCTTCGTCGTGTTCTTGATGAAACGGACAATCTCCCCGAATCCACCAAAGCGGAGTTGTTGCGTTTGGTGCAGGCTGCCGAGGCGGAAACGGGCGCAGCAACCAACGCGGAAGGCGGCGTGACCAACGCTGAAGAAGGGGCAGAGGAAGAAGTCTCGGTGCTGGATCAGTTGAAGCAGTCAATTGAGGAGCTGGAGGCGTCTCACCCGGATGCGGCGGCGGCGGTGAATCGCGTGGCGACGGTGCTGGCGAACATGGGAATTTAGAGGACGCGGGTGGGATCCTGACCGGTTTCGGATTTTTTGCCTCTATTTGATTGCAGATTGGCAATGTTGAGACGAGGCGAGGGGCGTTTGGATGTTTCGGTCCGCGACCGGGCGATTAGGCAAAGTTTTTTGCCGCAAATCCGGCTGAGGCGCGATTCATCTACAACAATTCAGGCCGGGTGCGGTCTGTGACCTGCTTGGTGTGATGAGTTCGGAACCCCCTCCCAAGAAAAAATCCAAAAAGTCCTGCCTGTGGCTTGGGCTGAAGTTTGGTGCCCTCTTCGTGTTGGCCCTATTGCTTTTGCTGGTGGCTTTCCATCAGCCGTTGCTGCGTTTGACGATCGACAAGGCGGGACGTTATTTCGCGGGCAAGGCGGGGCTGAATCTGGAATGGGCGGTGAAAGGTTCGGTGGTTTCCGGGCTGGGATTGGAAGGATTGAAGGTGAGTGGGGATAAGGGGCCGGTGCGCAGCATCGAGTGGCGGCATCTGGCGCTTTCGTATGATTTGCCTGCTTTTTGGCGTGAGGGCTTGGCGAGTGTGGTGCGTGAAATTTCGCTTCACGACGCGGACATCGTGATGGATTTGCGGGGCGGAAAAGCCAAGGAGCCGAAGATGAAGAAAGAGGGGGATGCGAAGAAGGGTGGGCTTCCGGACTTGTGGGTGGGCCGGCTCGATTTGCGTGCGGTGAATGCGCGGATTCAGACCGATGGCGGCGAGATTCTGGTGCGCGGACTGACCTTGTTGCTGGAGGAGGGAGTGGTCGGAGAACTGCTGATCGAGGAGTTGGTGGCGCCATCGGCGAGACTGCATTTGCATGATGTGGCGGGGACAACAGGAGTGGCGGGTCGGGCGATCATTTTGAAGGAATTGGCATTGAAGCCAGGGGTGAGGGTGGAGACGCTGGTGGCGGATCTGAAGGAGCTGGCATCGGGGCGTCTGCCTCTGGTGTTGGATATTCAGTCGGGTGAGGGAAGGTTGGCAGCTTCGGGAAGTTTGACGGGATTGGGCACGAAGTTTGGACTCGATATCGCGTTGGCGCTGCGGGGAATCAGTGAGCTGGATGTGGCGGCGTGGACGCCGATGCCGAAGAATCAGCACTGGCGGGTGGAGCATGGGGCGCTGGAGGTGCGCGGTTTTCCCGCAGAGCCTCAGTCTTTGGATTTCAAGCTGGCGTTGGAAGGACAAGCAATGCAGTTCGGGGGGCAGAAGATCGAGCAGGTGTTGCTGAAGGCGGATTCGCAGGAGGGGGCTTTGAAGATTGAAGATCTGCTGGTGTCGATGATGGGGAATCTGGCTGGGGTGGATGGATCGGCTGAGTTTCCGGCGAAATGGACGCAGATGAAACAGACCCTGGCGGATTTGAACTGGCGAATTTCTGCGCCGGATCTGGCGAGTTTCCGGCCGGGGTCGGGCATCGGTGGGAGCGCGGTGGGCGAGGGGACAGTGATATGGAAAGAAGGTCGGCTTGGGGGGGCGGATGGAGTTTTGCAGGTGAGTCCGTTGATGTTGCCGGGAGTGCCGGCGTCATCGTTGCGGGCGGAGGTGAGCACCAATGGTGAGCTCCTGACGTTGAGGAGCTTGCGACTGTGGTGGGATGCGCAGCATGAGATCGTGGCACAAGGGACCATGCAACTCGCGGGTGAGCAGAAGGTGGAGTTGAGTTGGAAAGCGGCACTGCCGGAGGCACAGCGATTTTTGCCGGAAGCGACCCGGGAGAAGTTGGGCGGACCGTTGACTGCCGGGGTGAATCTGGCAGGGAAGGCGGCATTTGCGCTGCCGCAGATCAAGGCGCGTGACTGGTCGGGATTGGTGGCGGAAGCGGATTTGAAGGTGGACGACGTGCAGTGGAAAGAGGGGATGGCGCAGGGATTGGTGTTGCAGGCGACTTGCGAGGAGGGACGCCTGAACGTGACGCAGTTGCGGCTCGATATGGACGGGAAGAATGCGCTGTCGATTCAGGGCGGGGCGGCGCTGGACATGAAGGGGCCTTTTGATGTGGTGGTGAAGGGCGAATTGCCGGAGTTGGCGTTGTTGGGTCCGTGGCTCGCGATGGGGAAAGTGCCGATGGTGAAGTCGGGTTCACTGATGGTGGACTGGAAGGCGAGCGGGACGTTGGATCGCAAAGAGCTGGCTGGTGGGGGTCGGGTGCAGTTGAGCGGGGTGCAGATGGAGGGTCGCGAAGAAGTGCTGGCGTTGGATCTGGAGGGGAGTCATGCGGGGATGAATGCGGAGTTGACCAAGCTGGAGGCGAGCGCGGGACCGTGGCGGGCGAGCGGATCGGCGAAGCTTTCGCCGGAGATGCTGAGCATTCCGGGGCTGAGTTTGTTTTCGGGGGAGTTGCGGTTGTTGCAGGTGACGGCGGAGGTGCCGCTGGTGCTCAATGCGCAGCCGCGTCCGGCATTGCCACTGGATTTTACGAAGGAAATTCAGGCGGAGGTGGAAATGGACAAGCTGAATGTAGGGGAGTTGATGG
The DNA here is from genome assembly GCF_005780165.1 of Phragmitibacter flavus. NCBI lineage: Bacteria > Pseudomonadati > Verrucomicrobiota > Verrucomicrobiia > Verrucomicrobiales > Verrucomicrobiaceae > Phragmitibacter > Phragmitibacter flavus. The sequence continues at coordinate 373,689 of NZ_VAUV01000001.1, forward strand.
ATGTGATTGGAATGGAAGCGCCGGTGCGGGGTCAGGTAGATGGGAATTTGAAAGTGACAGGCACGGCGGCGAAACCGGTGGCGAAGCTGGACATCGCGTTGACCGGGGTGGAGGCGGCGGCGTTGGGAGGCAAGCTTGAGCCGGCAGCGTTGACGTTGCAGGCGGCACTGGAGGAGGGCCGCCTGGCGGTGGTGACGGAGGTGGGTCAGCAGCCCTTGAAGAAGCTGCGGGTGGAGGCGAGGTTGCCGCTGGATGTAGAGACGGTGGCCAAAAATCCGACGTCGCTGATGGAGGCACCTCTGGAGGGAAGCGTGGTGTTGCCGAGCTCGGATCTGGCGATCGTGCGCAAGTTTGCCCCCATTTTGACGACCTTCGATGGGACGGTGATGGCCGATGTGAAGCTTGGGGGAGTGGTGCGTCAGCCGAAGTGGGCGGGGCAATTGCGAGTGGATGTGTCGGCGGCGGCAGTGGATGGACTGGCGATGAACATGAAGGACATCAAGGTTCATCTGGGGTTTGATCAGATGCTGGTGAAGTTGGAAGATGTGTCAGCGGCGGTTGCGGGAGGCGAGATGCGCATGAGCGGTCAGGTGGATCTGACCAAGCCGACGGACCCGGCGATGGATTTGCGGCTGGAGGCGAAGGAGGCGTTGTTGATGCGCGATCAGACGATGAGTTTACGCACCGATGGCAACCTGACGTGCATAGGAAGTTTGAGCAAAGCGACGCTGGCGGGCCGGCTGGAGTTGGTGCGCGGACGGGTGTTCAAGGAGATCGAATTTTTGCCACTGTCGTTGCCGAATCAGCTGCCGCCGCCGCCACCCGTGGTGACGAGAAGCACGAGGAAATTGGAATTGCCGCCAATGTTGAAGGACTGGATTTTTGATGTGGAGGTGCGCACGCGTGATCCGATCCGTCTTTTAGGAAACGTGCTGAATGGAGGCGTGGTGGTGCAAGTGACGGCGAAGGGAACGGGCGCGGCACCGGAGTTGGATGGCCGGGTTTCGCTGCAGGGGGCGCGGTTGCAGCTGCCGTTCAGCCGCCTGACCATCACCCGCGGCGAGGTGGTGTTCAACAAGGACAATCCGTTTGATCCGCAATTGGATTTGCAAGGCGATTCGTTCGTGAACAATTACCAGGTGACGTTGTTTGCGTATGGTTCGGCGCTGGCTCCGAAGGTGCGGTTCACGTCGAGTCCACCATTGTCCGAGGGGGCGATTGCCACGTTGCTGGCGACGGGGGCGACGGAAGGGGATCTGCGGTCTTCGGAAGGTGTGGCGGCCAATCGCGCGGCGTTCTTGCTGATCAGCCAGACGTATCGCAAGCTGTTTCGCAAAGGGGCACCGCGTCGTTATGACGAGGAACCGCCAAAACTGAGTTTCAATTTTTCACCGCTGAGCACGGGTGGTTCGCAGCGCAATGTGTCGGCGACTTATGAGTTGTCGCCAATGTTTCAGGCGGTCGGAACCATTTCCGAGAGCGGGAGTTTCCGCGGGCTGTTGTATTACTTGGTGCGTTTCCGATGAAGATAAGAGGACTGTTGTTGTTGGGTTTCTTGACGGGCTGGGCGCTGATGACAGGCGGTCGGGCAGAGGAGGCCTTGCGCATTGATCATCGGGGTCTGGTGGTGCAGCTTGATGGGGTGAGCAAGGCGCAGGTGGATGATGTGAAGGCGGTGGTGACGGAACAGATTGCGTTGACGGAGGACCGGGTCGTGACGCCACCACTGGCGGATGACATGGCGTTTTTTGTGTTGCAACGTTATTTGGAGTTGGGATTTCCTGAGGCGCAGGTGGATTGGTCCATTGAAGGTGCTGAGATGCGGCTGGCGGTGAGTGAGGGGAAAACTTTCGTGGTGGGCGAGGTCACTTATGACGGGGAATTGACAGTGCCCACGGAGGAGTTGACGCCCTATTTGTTGCGTCCGACGCATGAGAAGTTGGGCAGAAAAGATGATCATCCTCCCTTTGTTCAGGCGGATGTGGAGTCGGGGGTGGGCTTGGTAAAACGCTACTTGCAGGCTCAGGGATATCTGGAGGCGGTGATCGCGGAACCCAAGTTCAACACCGACAAGGAAACCGGCGAAGTGGCGGTGCATCTGACGGTGACTCAGGGACAGCGGTTCGTGGTGGGAGCGACGCGGATTCAAGGAGGCTTGCCGAAGCATGCCGAGCGGGAGCGGGAGATCATTGAGGGCCTGGCCGGGCAGCCGTTCAGCGAGGTGAAGGTGGAGTCGGCCCGGGCGTCCATCTCTGACGTGTATTCGCAGATCGGGCATTTTGGGGTGGTCGTCACGGCGGAGGCAGAGGTGGCGAAGGCATCGAAGGGGACGGTGCCGGTGAGTTTTCTGGTGGTTCCTGGACCCGTTTTCAGAGTGGCGGAAGTGCAGGTTTCCCCCGATTTTTCCAAAGGGGCGCAGCGCCTGATCAATGCGAGTTATCGTCGCGCTTTGGGCAGGGTGTATGCGCCGACGGACATGGAGTTGCTGCATCGGCGGCTGTTGGACACAGAAGTTTTTGGGCGTTTGGAGGTGACCCCGGAGCAGTTGGGACACGATTCGGTGCGGCTCGTTCTGACGGGAGATGAAGCGAAGCGGATCACTTTGTCTGCTTATGCGGGTTATGAGACGTTTTTGGGTCCGGTGGCGGGGGTGGAAGCGAGACACGTGAACATTTTTGACTGGGGTGACACCTTGCGGATCAAGGCGGAGGGAACGGGGCGTGGCTTTAACGGGGGTCTGCTCTGGCTGGACCCGGCAATTCTCAATTCGGCCAACACATTGGAAGCGGAACTGGAGGCGCAGACGTTCACGATTTTTGATTATGACCGGCGCACCTTGAGCTTGAGGACGGCGTTGGGACGGCAGTGGAACAAACAGTTGAGCTCAAGTCTTTTCGCGGAGTATTCGGTGAACAATGTGGAGTCAGATATCCCTGAAGATTTGCCGCTGCTGGGCGAACTGGACTACCGGGTGTTCAACGTGGGGACGACCTTGGTGGCGGATTTTCGCGACAGCGCGGTGCTGCCGACACGGGGCTGGATGAGCAGTTTTACGGTGGAGGCCGGACTGGATACCTTCGGTGGCGAAGTGAGCTATTTGCGCAGCGATCTGCTGTTTTCGGTTTACCAGCCGATCAGCAAAAAAATTCGCATGGCGGCTCATGCCCGAACAACGGCCATGCAGAGTGACAACGGGTTGGACGAACTGCCGATCGATCTGCGTTTGTTCAATGGGGGCGCGAACAGCGTGCGTAGTTTTCCGGAGAGGGAGATGGGTGCGAAGTCGGCGGCGGGCACGCCATTGGGGGGAACCTTGAGTCAGGTGTTCAACGTGGAGTTGTCTTATGCGGTGGCGGCCAACCTTGAGCTGGCGGTGTTTGCGGATGCCGGAAGTTTAAGCCGCGTGGAGGACAACATCTTCACCAGCGGCGGAGAGTTTAGTTATGCAGTGGGTGCGGGAGTTCGCTATAAACTGCCGATCGGTCCGCTGCGGGTGGACTATGGGTTCAATCCGGATCGCAAGGAGGGAGATCCGATGGGGGCCTTGCACATCACTTTCGGATTCCCTTTTTAGATGGGCTGGGACGGGTTGATGTGTTGGACGGCGCGGTGTCGGGGACAGGAGACGAGGTGATCATTGACCATGCCCACTGCTTGCATGAACGCGTAGCAAATGGTGGTGCCGACGAATTTGAAACCGCGTTTTTTGAGGTCGGCACTCATCGCATCGCTTTCCGCCGTGGAGGTGGGAACTTGGCTGAGTTCGGTCCATGCATTTTGAACGGTTTGGCCACCGACAAAGTGCCAGAGATAAGTGCTGAAGCTGCCAAGTTCACTTTGCAGATTTAGATAAGCCTGGGCATTGGTGACCGCAGCAGCAATTTTGAGCCGGTTGCGGACGATGCCGGGATCAGCGAGAAGGGCTTGTATTTTTTGGGGACCGTATCGGGCCATCTTGGAGGGGTCGAATTCATCAAAAGCCCTGCGATAACCTTCCCGCTTGTTGAGGATGGTCAGCCAGCTCAGCCCGGCCTGGGCACCATCAAGGATCAGTTTTTCGAACAGGTCGCGATCGTCATAGACAGGAACGCCCCATTCCTCGTCATGGTAGCGATGGTAGATCTCGGTGGATTGGGCCCACGGACAGCGGATCAGTTCTGGCATACGACCCTGCATCCTATCCGCAAACAGACACGCACGCCAGCGGATCTGGCGTGCGTGATCGGGTGTTGGGGATTTGGCGGGGATTTCGGGGGTTGGGTGGCTGCTTGGGTTATGGGTTATGGTTTTCGGGGGTCCTGAGGGGGAAATTGGATGATTCGCGAGTGGCAGTCAGCACGATCAAGTTCCTTGCACAAATCACAGGAACGACACGCTGGGCGGGGGTTCGTCCGCCGCTGGATGCAAGGAGAGAATGCCGATCTGGGGGAAATTCATAATCCCCATCTATTGCAAGACCCATGCCTATTAGCGAAAACTGCATAACCGATTGATACTGAACAACTGCGCTAATCGGAGTCGTGACTCCGCAGCATTGAATTCGTGCAGTTTGCAATGATTGGGCGCTATCGCATTGCACTTTGCACGAATGGCCATCTTGACGCACGCAATTTGCACGATTTTTGCGATTTGGCAGATCGAAAGCACTTATCGCTGTGGCCTTGGTGCAATTCTCCAGTTTGGACAAGGCGATTGGAGGGCCCATTCAAGATAATAAAAATAATGGTTGCTACTGTACCAGCCTTACTGTTACGGTAAACACACCAAGCGAACTATGCTGCCTTTCACCCTCCAGCTTCAAGAAGGAATTCCGGTCTCCGACCAGATCCTTCAAGCCGTGCGCAAGGCGATGCTCACCGGCCAACTCTGTGCCGGTGACGAGTTTCCCTCCGTCCGCGCCCTCAGTCAGGAACTGCGCATCAGCCCCACCACTGCCCACAAGGTCGTGCTCGCTCTGAAAGACAGCGGCCTGCTCGCCTCCCGACCTGGCATCGGCATGGTCGTCACCGCCCCGGTCGAACCATCGCTCTCCGACAAACTCGCGCAGCTTGCTCCGACCTGTGAGCGCCTTCTCTCTGAAGCGGCCGAGCTCGGCCTCAGCTTCGACGACGTCCTCGCCGCCCTGCGCGACACCCGCACCCCCGCCCGTGAACTTCTCGACGCCAAAAAATCTCAACCTTGAAATCTTCACCATGAGCTTCCTCATCGAACTCGCCGACCTCCACAAACGCTTCCGCAAAACCGAAGCCGTTTCCGGCCTCAGCCTGCAAGTCCCCGAAGGCCAGGTCACCGCCCTGCTCGGACCCAACGGTGCCGGCAAGACCACCACCTTGAAGTGCCTGCTCAATCTGCACCGACCCGACTCCGGTTCAGCCACCGTGCTCGGTTGCGACTCGAAAAAGCTCGGCCCCGCCCAGTTCACCCAACTCGGATACGTCTCCGAAAGCATGGAACTCCCTCTGTGGATGACCGTCGACCAATTCCTCGCCTACTGCCGCCCTCTCTACCCTCAATGGGACCGTGAGTTCGAAGCCAAACTCCTCACCCAGTTCGACCTTCCTCTAAGGACCAAACTTCGCGACCTGTCCCGCGGCATGCGCATGAAAGCCGCCCTGCTCAGCAGCCTTGCCTACCGACCCAAACTCGTCATCCTCGACGAACCCTTTAGCGGGCTTGATCCACTGGTCCGGGACGAATTTATCCGCGGCCTCCTCGAACTTACCGAGCAGGAAGGCTGGACCGTTCTCATCTCCTCCCACGACATCGAAGAAGTCCAGCGCCTCGCCGACCGCATCGCCATCATCAACCGCGGAAAACTCGCCCTCGATGAAACCAACGACAGCCTCCAATCGCGCTTTCGTGCCGTCGAAATCCACCTCACAGACACCACCAAACCTCCTGCACAACTTCCGACCACCTGGCTTCATCCCGAACAAGCCGCCCGCACCCTGCGCTTCGTCGAAAGCCAGTTCATCGACGAACCCACCCTCGCCCGTCAAATCCAATCCCACCTATCCACCGCCCTCACTCACCAAACTACCCCCATGACCCTGCGCGAAATTTTCATCGCTCTGGCGAGAGCTTATCGGCTTCAAGATACAAGATAAGAAGATTCAAGATACACGACACAAGATCAGACCCCTGACATCTTCTACCCTCTGACGCTGATCAACCATCAACTTTCAACCATCAACCTTTGATGTCCCTCACCCTCAACCACTTCCGCAAAGAAGCCCGCTATCATCTTCCTTTGTGGCTGTCATGGCTTGCACTTGTTTTACTCGATCTCATGCTCAATTTGGAATGGTTCGCCCCACTCCAAGAAAACACCAGAGAGGCCTGGTGGACCACTTCGCTACCAATTTTGACATGGGGCTTGGTCTTCTGGCTCGGAGCCGCCCATGCACCCGAAGACAGTCCAGCCAACCCCAATCGATTCTTGGCCACACGCCCTATACATCCTTATTGTTACTGGTTTGCCCGCTTCCTCGTCCTGCTCCTCTACATACTGCCCCTCACCATCGTTGAAGCTCTATATCTCGTTGGTTCAAATCGCCCTTCGCAAGAGACTCTCGGAAGCACAGTCGAACAAGCATTGGTTGCGCTGGCGCTTTTCACGTGGCTGCTGCCTTTCAGTGCGCTTTGGAAACAGCGAGAAGGCGTCTTGGCCCTCGGCGTCATCGCTTTCGTCTGTTGGGTGGGATTGATGATCGCAGATTCCGTCGTGCTCAGCACTTCAAGAGTGGTCAATGCCCGCTTACTCCTTCACAATGCCGGCATCCTTTCTACCATTGCGATATTTTGCGTGCTGTCCATCATGCTCAGCCAATGGAAAAAATGGCCATCTCTCCGACTCCCGTTCCGGTTGGGCCTTACGAGTCTGCTAACCCTGGGCCTGCTTGCGCTGGCCGTCGCATGGCCGCTGTCACCACGCGGCAGCCAACCCGTTGCGAATGATCTCCTACCCGTTTTGGCCGCATCAATCCAGCCGACCATCCCTGAGGAAAACGTTGTCTTCAAATTTGGACGACAAGAGGGACAAAGTGTCTTGTGGCCCAGACTGACGCCTGACTTCCAAAAGCTGCCTTCCAACGTTCAAATTTCCAGCGCCAACCTATCATTAAATGCGCAGCAATCTGGAAAACCTCTCGCCATCAATCTTCCCAGCTATCTGCGCGCCTCCTGGATCGATACCCTTATCCTGTTCCCTGAAAATGGGAAATCGGACCGTGCCTTGGCCTCCCTTTTCCCGCCCGGAACACTGCTTACCGAATCACAGAAACGCTTTGGCAATGATACCGGTGCGCTGATTGCTGGACAATTGAGCGAGCCCCTGCCCGATCTCAACCACCCACTGACCATCGTTGGCAAGTGGCAACTCGATTGGTATGAATGGCAGAAAATCCTCGATATCCCACTTGCTAACTCATCCGATGGCGGGACAAACGACCATCACTGGAAAATCCTCCGTGTTCACCTCAATCATGACGCACAGGGCAAACCCGAGACAGGATCAGTAAGCATTACCCTGCACCACGCATGGAACCCAGCAAATGTTCCTGCCCTCCCTGGTTTTGAAGGCCTTTCCCCACCGCAAAAAATCGTGCTCTATTCCCCTGATCGGCGCATTGCATGGACACAGCCGAGCGAAAGCGTTCCTCAGCCCACACGTGCTGCTCTCACTCATTGGCAGAAAAAAATCGTCACCTTTTCCTGGAAAAACATTCTCAACTACAAAGACGGATCGCCTGCCAGCGCCGACCCAGAGCGGCTTCGCCTTCAGGTTGTCCGCCGTGACTTCCTTGGCTCCACCTTGTGGCAATGGGAATCGCCGGAACTCATTCCGAAACAGCATATGGATTCGAACCAGAGACTCAGTAAGCAGGAGTTCGTTTTCCCATCTTCCAGGCTTTATGCAGATCGGGAGCTCGAATCCTTCAAACAGCAAACCGCCGCACTTAGGATACCCTCCGCGCACTCATCTAGAGAAGAAGTCAGCACCTATCTGGCGGAACTGCTCATTCGCGCTTCGACAGTCAACGCGATCAGCCGAAAGAACAGCAGACCAGCTTACCTTCAAGCACTTGGACCCATCGCACAAAACCATCTTGAAGTGCTCCTTGATCTCCCAAAAAGCGCGCTGGAAAAGGCTCGTATCTCCGGCCTCATTGGCAAGCATCTCGACCAAAAGCGTGCGGAATGGCTGATCAACAGAATCCCAGACCAGCCCGAGTGGATTGAAACGATCAAATCCACCCCTTGGCTGGACAACACAAGTCGACTCGCTCCAGAACTGGTAAAGACCAAACGCCGACTCGACCCAAGCCTAACCGACCTCATGCTCTCTTGGAATGACCCGGCGGTGGATCGACGGCTTGTTGAAGAAATTCGACAGCACCCCAACATCAAACTATTCGATGGACTTGCGCAAAGATCTACCCTCCTGCCCCAACTTAACACCGTGGCCAACGAATTGTTCGCCACCAGTAAACCGGTTTTACAAGACTACAGCACCCCCACACGACTTTCCATTGCCGCCCGACAAGGCAACGCAGACGCACTCGACCTCGCCCTACTTTTTGCCTCCATGAGTGCGGAGATCGGTTCCTATATAGAGTCCTACCAAGTCGATCAATTCCTTCCCGAACTAGCCAGTCTCATCAACCTTCCCTTCGATAAGTCCATGCGCTCATACGAAAGCCTTGTGCCCCAGTTCCGGAACTTGCGGGCCTCCGAATTCCAATATCTCCCCTCAGAACGCCGATGGGAACGGCTCAACCAAGCTAAGCCATGAAGACCTCTTCCCTATCACTCCCTTCATCTTTGCCAGATGCATCCCATAAAGGCCTGCCTTCAGGACATGGCATGCCCCGCCAAAGCAAGTTCATCCACCTACTCTTTCACCAGTGTCGCAAAGATTTCCTCCATCTGCGATTTCCTGCCACCATTTTCCTGTTTGTGCTGCTACTCCGGTTGCTCACCCACCTTGAACCACACCAGCAACATCTCACACTGTTCAGCTTCTTCAACGCTAATTGGGTGATGGAATTGCTTACCCATGGAATCGCCGCCACCACGGTATGCATGAGCATTTTCTCCGACTGTGCCTCGAACTCCCATGCTACGGTTCGCACACGCCCAATCGGCCCCGGTGTCGTCTTTCTGGCTAAGATACTTTTACTGGCAGTGATCGTCCTGTTCCCTTGGTTGCTGGTTGACTTTTACGCCGCTAAAAATTTCGGCTACACCCCATCTCTATGGACCGGGCGAATTGCCGCCATCGTGTTAAGCGTCTCCCTGGTTATCAGCTTCACGGCTGCAATAACCAGCCTCGCATCCAATCCCCGACAACTGCTAATCTTCATGACTCTTGCCATCTTAGGCTCACTGGTGTGGATCGAGGGGACACAATATATCCAACGCTCCGCCAACCTGCCTCCCATGCGCCTCTGGTGCGGCGGTATCGTCAGCGCGATTGTTGGTCTCGTCGCGCTGCTCATGTCCTGGGCAATCTCATCCATCACCCACCGCCGAACCCCTGCATTTTGGCTCTTCATCTTTGCCATCGGCCAACAACCCTTCACCAAAACCTTCTGGCCCCATGACTGGTTCTCACCGCCATCATTGAATTACCCATCCACCAATCTCTCGACACTTCCTCAACCTTCGTCAACCGTCGCCACCCAAAACTTGTTTCAAACTTTGTCCCTGTCAGGATTAAGACAAAACGAAGTCGCTTCTATTGTCGCGTTCGCTCCAATGATTCCCGGGGATCATTGGCCGCCGGACTCTCACTATCGCGATTATGAACCCGATCGTCATCGCCAGGAAAATTGGAGCACGATTCAATGGCTTCACCTGGATCACCTTCGTGCCATTGCACGTCAATCTGACCCGGACCTCTTGTGGTCAGAATTCAACCCAAACCATCGTGTTCGACGTGATCTTGTGGAGAAAACACCCCATCTGGAAACGGCTCTTCAATATCCTTGGAAACTTAGACTGGCCATTCACAACCTGCGCCAGGTCGCTGACCTGTCCCTGGAAACTTTTCAGCACCACCGTCAAATCGTGCCCCTTCTTCCGGGATCAAGGTTGGAGTTGAATGTGGTTAGTCGACCACACTTCGAATATGAGGTTTCTGCACGCATCCATTCCCGGTTCGATGCCCTCACCTCCCATCAAAGCTTTGCCCCGCTTGAAGTGATGGACTACCGCATTCCTACCAGTTTTATGGTGGTAGTTCACGATCCTGTCACCCGTGAAAACTCCGCGACACCTGTGGTCGCAACCTCTGACCAGTCCTTCATCTTCAATTGGATCTGGCAGGTCACCGAACGTTGTGATGTATTCTTGCCCGTCCCCCAGGCTCGCTTTGCTCTAACTCCCCTGAACTTTGAAAGCTGGATGAAACGTGCTCGCCTCCAAATCTGGCTCCCCGAATACCGCGGCACTGTCGATCTCGAAATCACCGCTGATCAAATGCGTCAGCTGGTCGAAACCTCAGCGAAGTAGCAGCCGACATGAGGAGGCTCCATTCATTTACATTCCCCTCGCTGCGTTCCCTCAACAAATCCGGTCCCCGCTCGCCATCAAACGCCTCCCTCAGCCGTTTGTCCGAACTGCTCTCCTGCCGTCGGGCGCCCAACGGGGCGACCTTGCGGCTAATCGCGCGACGCCTCTCGCGTCCCGCCAGCCAATCCTCCCATTTGATGACCCGCTCCGGCTCGATCTCGATGTTCATGGCTGCTTCTCCAATTCTCTCATCACGTCATCCATCATCTCCCTCACCTGCTCAAGACAGTCGTAGTCCGACAACATTGCCAAATTTTCCACCAACTTCCAATCGCCCTGCAATTCTCCAGACAGCAAGGCCGCCATCAATGTTCGGGGACACCTTTCATCTGTTTCATTTGGTGGGGTCCACATGCGGGCCGAAAACACCCGTTCAACCAGCAACTCTTCCACGGGGGGCAACAGGATTGATCCCTGCGGCGTCTCGAGCATTGTCATTTTCTCTTCCGCCTGGGATTCCAATTCTCCCAGCAAATCCACGAACATTTTCCCCACCTTCCAGCTCCGGCTTCCTCCCGTGGCACCCAGCTGTCGTGACATCACATCCGCCCGTTCCACCGGAGTCGGCTTCTTCCCGCCAGCCCAGCAAATATCGATATCCCCCGACATGTAGGCACCGTCCGTGTAGAACTCAATCGCCGAGCCGCCGACCACCACCGGTTCATATCCCTTCAACCTGAATCTTTCCGAAACCAAAGCCGCCAGCAATAAAGCCCGGGCCAATGGATCTCCCTTCTCCAACAGTGGCGGTTGGGGCAGGTCTCGGGGAGACGAATCGTCCATGCCGAACCATAGTAGGAAATCGACCCGCTGCCAAGCAGATCACTTTGCCCCCGCCCCCGCGCCCGCTCCCAACCTCAAATAGGTTTGCCAAGTGAACGGCTTTCATGTTCACTTGGTTCATGAAGTCTCCTCTGGCTCATTCTGCGGTGATGTTGGTCACCTTGCTTCTTTCGTTGAGCGCAGGTCTGCTGCCGCGCGAAGTTGATGCTGCCTATGTGTTGAACCAAGTCGGCAGCGGCACCGCCACCCTCACCATTGCCCCACCGCCAGCCAGCCAAACTCAGGCGAGCGGCACCGTCAACTTTGCCGCCATCACCGTCAACCGTTCCGCTCCCGGTTTCGGCGACACCACCATGAACAATCCCAATGTGATCGAAGGAGCTTACTATACCTATACTTTCACCGCCCCCGGCACCGCCAACTTCGATGTGCAAAACCAAATGGGCGGTCTGTGGAGCGGATGGGGCAGCCCCAACAACGGCATCTTTCAAAACGGACCTACCACCTCCAGTTGGGCGCGAGGCCTCCGTTATCAGCATCGCTACCCGGACGACACCACCAGCAGCTTCCCTGTTGGCTCAACGGTTCCCAACAATACCACGCTTGCCGTCCCCACAGCCGGCGACATCCTCAGCGTTGGCATTTACCTCAATGCCATCAGCAACGAGATCGATTACGTTTATTCCAATCTCACTACCGGCGAGAGCTTCTCCTACACTTTCACCAACGCTGGTGTGCCTGCTGATAACATTCTTAGCTTCAACAACATCGCTTTTCGGTCTGACTCCGGCATCACAACGTTCGCCTACACCTACGGCACCCTTGCCGTGGTTCCCGAACCGGGACGCATCTCTCTGCTCGCCCTCGCTTTGGGGATCTGCGTCCTGCGCCGTTCGCGCCGGCGTTAATGGCTTTCATACCAACCGGGGAGGCGGGCGCACTCCTGATTGGCTGACATAAAAATCCCCGAATCAGGATGGCCCTGATCCGGGGAAACTTTCAGCGCCATGTGGTGGCGCCGTTGTTAATGACTCCTTGAATTAGAAGCGGAACTCAACGCCGCCATACCACATGCGCGGAGCGCCGGCACGTGGACCATACGGAATGCGGCTGACGATGTATTCTTCGCCAAACACGTTCGATACGCCGCCGAACAGGCGAACGTTTTCGGTCACCTGATACTTGACGTTGATGTCCACCAGGAAGGCTTCGTCGATTTCGCCAAAGCGTGCATCGGCATTGCCATCAGTGTTCAACGGGCGGCTGGTGTTGCTCGCAGTGGCAAACGTTTCAGGCGTGTAAGTGCCGTTCACATAAAAACCAAAGTTGCGGTATTCCACACCCACACCCACGGCAATGTTGTATTCAGGAATGTAGGGAACTTTGTTGCCGTCACGTCCGCCGCTGAAGATGCTTTCCGCATCAGCCGATGGAGTGTCGGAGGTCAGTTCGGCATTGGTCAAGGTGACCGCTGCTCGCAGTGGCAAACGCCAGTCGGTGCCGGAGTTGGCAAGCGGATCATAGCGCAGCGCCGCTTCCAGACCCAAGGCTTCCACATCGCCCGCATTGACGGAATCCGAAGAACCGGAAGCACCGATGAAATCAGGCACTACCAAGTCCTTGTGTTTGGTGTAGAAACCGATCAATTCCGCCTGAAGTTCCGGGGTGTAGTAGCGGAGACCCACTTCATAACCATCGGAGATTTCCACGTCCTGACCATCGTTGATCAAGCCGCCAGCGCCCGGGGTGGAGAACCCGCGATAATACCCGGCAAATGCCGAAACGCTTTCGGTGAAGTCATAGACCAGACCAATGCCAGGGGCGACCACGTCGAGTTCACCGCTGCCGGAGGTGCCGGCATTGTAGTTTTCCGCGTTCATCCACAAGTGTTCCCAGCGGATGCCAGGTTTGATCGTCAATGCTCCGACTTTCATTTCGTCTTCGAGGTAAAGCGCCAGGGCAAGCACGTCATCCTGACGGTTGTCAGAAGCGCCTTGTTTGCCGCGGCTGATGCCGGTGATGTTGCCGCTGGCGTTCAGGGCCACGCGGTCATCGCGATGGAATCGACGTTCTTCGTCATAATGGAGGCGTGCCCCAAAGGTGAGGGTGTGCTCAATCGGACCCGTCACGAAATCCCAGTCCAGCCGGCTTTGGATGCCGAAGGCCTGGTATTCGCGATTGTTGTCGCGAATGCGCCATGAACCTGCGCCACGTCCGGTGATCAGATCATAAGCCGCACCGCTGCCGGAACCGACCGCGACCGAGGGGTTGATGTTGCCATCGCCGAGGCTCACGTCCTGCAGCTTATACCAGGAACGGGCGAAGTAATTGTAATACACCGACGTTTCCCAACGCAGCGCATCGGTAGGTTCGATGATGTAACTCAGCGAACTGCGGAACTGGTCGGATTCGATCTTGTCGAACACCGTGGCGGCGTAGCGGCGGAACGGATTGCGGTTAAAGTCACGATTGCTCAAACCCAGGTAGGTTTCGTCGGCTTCGAAATTGGTGTAGCCCAAACGCAATTCAAAACGCTGGGGCGTCGCCGAATCCGGCTCGAAGAACAATTTCACGATGGGCTCAAACACCTGGTAACCGGTATCACCGCCGTATTGGTCGATGTCGCGGAATCCTTCGGATTGTTCGTGATTGAACTCCAAAAGATAACCCCAGGTGCCGATGCTGGTTTCAAAGGTATGTCCCCACCAGGCGTGGTTTTTCCAGGTTTCGTAAGAGCCGAAGCTGGACTTCAAATAGCCCTCGGAAGCCGAGCGCGGTTCGTTGGAAACCGTTGCCACGGGGGCCTTCGGATTCTTCACGCCCTTGCCGCTGGCCACCGGCTCAATCATCTCACGGGGAGGAAGAGCGATGAATGGGGTGGAGATGTAGTTGATGACGCCGCCCGTGTTGTGGGGGCCGTAACGCACCTGGCTGGAACCTTTGAGAATTTCCACACCGCTCATGCGGCCCACCCGAGGGGAGTAGTAGGCGGCGGGAGCCGAGTAGGGAGCCGGTGCCATCATAATCCCGTCTTCCATCAACGTGAGTTTCGTGCTGCGACCTGGATCAGAACCGCGCAGGCTGATGTTGGGGAAGTTGCCGAAGCCATCTTCCTCACGAACATAAACCCCGGGCACCTGTTGGAGAACGCGGGCAGGGTTGCTGTAATCTTGAGTTTGAATCGCATCCGCATCCAATCGTGCTGCCGAACCGGCGATGCGTGGAATGTCTTCCACTTGGCCGACCACCGTGATCGGGGCAAGCACTTCGGGTTCGGAGGAGGTTGGTGCTTCTTGTGCCATCGTGGCTCCAACAAGCATCAGGCTTGCGGAACCCGTCATCAGGCACACCAATGAACGGGCGGTTTTGACCTTCGTTCGTCGTGTTTTGGGTTGAGTTGAGGTTGTCATGCGTTCGCAGACTATGCGAATGAGTCGCAGTAGTAAAATCTTTTTTTCCTTCTGTGTATAGGGCTCACAGCCTTCGCCAGCCTACCCGCACTACTCATCAAGCCCCTGCACTGGGTGCCGGGTTTGGAGCCGCAGGAGTGAGCGTTCAGTTGGGATGAGTCATGCGGATTGAGGTCGCCTGAAAATGCACGCGCATGAGGCGTCCCATCAGGACGCATTTGCTGACCGGGAATGCCACCCGGGACCTTGTCCCGGGCTGCTATGAGTTGTCCCGCCGGGACAAAGTTTCGGCGCGACAATTCAGTATCGCGTTGGATCAAACCTTGGCTGGTTTCCGACCGTTACGGATGCCCCCA
Organism: Phragmitibacter flavus; assembly: GCF_005780165.1. Lineage (NCBI taxonomy): Bacteria > Pseudomonadati > Verrucomicrobiota > Verrucomicrobiia > Verrucomicrobiales > Verrucomicrobiaceae > Phragmitibacter > Phragmitibacter flavus. The sequence continues at coordinate 388,813 of NZ_VAUV01000001.1, forward strand.
TGGTTCCAGTCACCACCGGTTCTGGTCGATCCGTTGTATAGGAAGCCCGTCCATCGACATTCTCCGAAGCTGGCTGGCTCGTTCCACAAGCCGCCAAAAACAGTATCGATGTGAATGCCAGGATCGCTTTCATGAATCATCTGATGCCCAATATTTTGAGCTTCTCAATCTCTTTTGTAGTTGGCAGCTATCCTGTCATTGCCAAACCAGGTTAGCCCACAATCCACGAAGCATCCGACACAATTGACCGTTGGAAGTCTATCGGTCCATCGCCTATGGTCCCACCATGAAAATCCTCGTGTTCAGCAGCAAGAGCTATGATGAGCAGTTCCTCAATGCCTCCAACCAGAACTCCCAACATCAGCTCACTTTCGTTCCAGCGCAGCTTGACGAAACCACGGCCGCCCTTGCCAAGGATCACGATGCGGTGTGCATTTTTGTGAATGACCGCATGAACCGTGAGGTCATCGACATCCTGGTCGCCAACGGGGTAAAATATGTGGCGCTCCGTTGCGCGGGGTTCAATCAGGTGGACGTCGCTTATGCAAAAGAATGCAGACTGCAACTGGCCCGTGTTCCCGCTTATTCGCCCCACGCAGTGGCCGAACATGCGGTGGGCTTGCTGCTCGCGCTCAACCGCCATCTGCACAAGGCTTACAATCGCGTCCGTGAAGGCAACTTTGAACTCAGCGGCTTGATGGGGTTCGATCTGGTGGGAAAAACCGTGACCATCGTCGGCACGGGTCGGATTGGAGCGGTGTTTGCAAAAATCATGCACGGCTTTGGCTGCAGGCTGCTTGCGGTGGATGACTACCAGCATCCGGATGTGCGCGCGCTCGGTGCCACTTATGTGTCGCTCAACGACGCGCTTCCGCAGAGTGATGTAATCAGCCTGCATTGCCCGCTGACGGATGCGACGCGACATTTAATCAACTCAGAAACGCTCGCCGTTTTGAAGAAAGGCGTGCTCATCGTCAACACTGGTCGCGGTGCCCTTGTTGATACCCGTGCCTTGATCGAAGGACTCAAAAGCAGCGTGATCGGTGGACTCGCGCTGGATGTGTATGAGGAGGAGGAAAAGCTGTTCTTCAGTGATCACTCGCATGAGATCATCGGTGACGATGTGTTCATGCGTTTGACGACGTTCCCCAATGTGCTGATCACAGGCCATCAGGCATTTTTCACAAATGAAGCGCTCACCCAAATCGCCGAAGTAACCATGGGCAATCTCGCTTCGATGGAAAGCGATGGCGAGTGTGCGAATGCGCTCTGAGCAAGGATTTGGAAGGGGAGCATACGGATCGCTTCGCGGCTTCGCATCTTGCGAAAAACTCTGGGTGATCGGCTGAGGCGCTTCGCGTCCGGGTTCTCGGCAAGATGCCGAGAACGCCATCCACAAGATGCGTGTGCTCCCAAATTTCGATGCGCAGATTCAACAAAACTCCGCTGCTTCCAAAGCTGCGCGCAGCTTCGATTTGCCATCGGTCTCGATTACATCGCCGTGACCCATGATGATGCGGTCAAAGTCCCACAACAAAATCGTCTCTAGGGAATTCTTGAACGCAGCCTCGTCTTTGACCCCATGCTTCACTGGACGCGGCACGCCTGGAGCATGCTCGCCACCGACTGCCACCTTGAGCAGCAGCTCGGTCCAAAGCGGTTCGTCATCATGGAAATTAAAAATCAGTTCGGTCAAAATCAGCGTTCTGCTTGGCACGTGCAGCAATGCGGTGTCCCGGGCATCGGGTGCGCCTGCGATCTCCAAAGCAACCAGCTCCTCATTCCATTCCATTGGAGCCGGAATGATCGGGAGAGTGGGAAAGCCCACCACCTCCGAAAAACCCTCGGGGGCCAGATATGGAATATCGGGGAACGCCGTGCGCCCCTCTTCAGCAAAAGTGTCGTGCCGAAGGATGCCATCCAGCAACCAGCCCGGTTCTCCAAGTTCTTTGATGGCGGCCGTGACATCGGCGGAAAATGGAGCGGTGGAATGGATCAGCAACTTGCCCGAACTCAACCGGACGATGGTCACGTTGCGACGCAGATCAGCACCCAGCATTTTCAGCGGATAGGCGATCAGCCACAGATTTTCGGCAATGGGTTGAATCGATGGTTCTTCGGTCATGGTAGATTCAAATCGTCCCATGAGCCCAGTTTGCGCGTGACGCTACCCCAAGGTCAGGCAGCACCCTGATCTGATTGATTGTCTCAAGCCGAGCGCCGTGGCACAATCACGTGCTCCTGACGCAACTTCAAGATGCTGCTGGCTGGCAAGACGCCACTGAAGCTGACACAAGGATAGACGATGCAGTGGGGGCCGATCAACGAACCGGGGCTGATGACGCTGTTGCAGCCGATCTCGGCATGATCACCGATCACCGCGCTGAATTTTTTTAACCCCGTGCCGACGCGTTCACCATCGATTTGCAGCACGACTTCTCCGCGATCGAGTCGCACGTTGGAGAGGATCACCCCCGCCCCGAGATGGGCTTTGTAGCCAAGGATTGCGTCGCCGACATAGTTAAAATGCGGCACTTCGGCGTTATCGAACAACACACAATTTTTGAACTCACAGGAGTTGCCCAGCGTGCAGCCATCGCCGGTGATGACGTTTTCGCGGACGTAAGCACCGCTCCGAACAACACAGTTTTTGCCGATCCATGCAGGACCCTTGATCACTGCACCGGGCTCAACGACGGTGCCTTCACCAATAAAGACGTCAGGGCCAACCGTCGCCTTCTCTGAGACCTCGCCGAGGATGGCAGGTTGCAGATTTTCCTTCAAGTAGTCGCCAATTTTGGCAAGCACGCTCCAAACCGGCTCTCCCTCAACAAACAACGCCGCGTGCCGCGTGTGGCTGAAGTCGAGGTAGTCTGAAGGTTTCACGTCAGGGTTCCGTCACCTAAATCAAACCGTCGTGATTTCCTTTTCCTTGGAAGCCACGTGCTGGTCAATCTCAGCAATCTTTTTGTCGGTCATCGTCTGCACTTCTTTTTCAGAGCGATGCAAATCGTCTTCCGTGATGGTGCCGGCTTTTTGCAATTTTTTCAGTTCTTCAATCGTGTCGCGTCGCACGGATCGGACACGCACCCGAGCTTCTTCGGCCATGCCCTTGATGGTTTTCACCATTTGCTGACGACGCTCAGTGGAGAGCTCCGGCACCGGAAGTCGGATGACTTTTCCTTCCACCGAAGGATTCAATCCGATGTTGGACGAATTGATGCCCCGTTCGATGTCCTTCAAGGTGGCTCCGTCAAAGGGTTCAATGCGAATCAGGCGCGGTTCCGGCGTGGAGATCATAGCCAGTTGCTTGAGTTTCATGGTGCTGCCGTAGCTGTGCACGTGGATGTCGACGTTCTCCACCAGTGCCGGCGAGGCTTTGCCGGTGCGCACGGCGGAAAATTCGTGAATGGCGTATTCGACGGCCTTGGTCATGGCGTCGTCAGCAGTAAGAAGAGCGGTTTCGAGAGGCATGGGAAATAGGAGTGGATGGTCGGATAGGACGTGCGTCAGCAGAGGGGATCAATTGGTGACAATCGTGCCGATGGGTTCGCCCGTGAGCGCACGGTAAATGTTGCCAGGCTCGTTCATGGAGAACACCACGATGGGGGTATTGTTTTCCTGACAGAGGCTGAACGCCGTGGAGTCCATCACCTGAAGCCGACGGGTAATCGCCTCCATGTAAGTGATCTTGTCGTAGCGCACCGCGTCGGGATTTTTGTTGGGATCGCTGTCGTAGATGCCATCGACCTTGGTGGCCTTCAGCACGACGTCTGCACTCACTTCGCTGGCGCGCAGCGCGGCGGTCGTATCGGTGGAGAAAAATGGGTTGCCGGTTCCTGCGGCGAAAATGACCACACGACCAAGTTCGAGATGTCGGGTGGCTTTGCGGCGGATGAACGGCTCGGCGACGTTGTCCATTTTGATGGCGCTTTGCACGCGCGTCGGCACGTCCATCGCCTCCAGCATCGATTGCACTGCCAAAGAATTCATCACCGTGGCGAGCATGCCCATATAATCGGCCGTGGCACGTTCCATGCCGCGATTGCTGGCACTTACTCCACGCCAAAAGTTGCCGCCTCCGACCACCAAAGCGATTTCCAAACCTTCTTGATGCGCCGCTTTGATCTGCTCTGCGATGCTCTCCACAATGGGTGGGCTGATGTTGTCGTGGCTGCCCGGCTCACGCAGCGCCTCGCCGCTGAGCTTCAATAGAACACGCTTGAATTGTCGTTTCCCGTCGTTTTCGTCGTCTGGCATTGTGGCTGTAGTTAGCCCATCAAACATGAGTGTGCAAAACTTGCAAAGATAAATCCTCGTTCAGCGCAGGCTGCGGCGGCTTTTCACAAATGGAAGATCGAGCAGCAAAAAGATCACCATCGACAGCAGCGAGGCCACCACCACATACCAGGGCCACGGTCCGAGTGCATCGAAAAGGCTCGCGGTAGGCGGTTTACGACACAGGAATCCGTAGTTCGATCCCACCAGCGCATTAAATCCGCCGACGACCACCGCATAGATGTTGATGCCCAGCCACGCTTTCCACTTCGCCGATGCTCTCGGCACCTGCCTCAATCCCAGCACCACATACAAGGCCGCAATCACCACGCCCAGATGGATGATGAAAAACATAAAGTAGCGCGGACTGGGAAAATCCAGCGTCAACGCCGGGGTGATCACCCCCTGCAAGGTGCCTGCCAGACCCCAAAAATACAGAAACTCGCCGATGCCTCGGTGATGGGTGAACAGAGCCAGTGCGCCCAGCAAGGCGGCAATGTCGCAAAGATGCAGCGGATAAAGATTGTCTACATTTCCTGTCCCTGTCGAAAGATAAAACCACTGATGCAGCGGCCACATGGAGAGCAACAGCACCCCCAGCGTCAACTCCATCGCCCGTGCCAGCTGGGCCGGTCCACGCCTCGCCACTCCGATCATCAGCACCGCCACCACCAACCCCACCGCCAGGGCGGCGAGATGGGACGTGCCCATAAAAAGGAAGGGATCTACACTGGAGGTCACCGCTGGCATCGGCGCATTCAGGCATCAGCCGCACAAAATACAAGCGGCCTTTGTCAAACCTTGCGCTTTGACCACGCGCCCTTCCTCCGTATTTTATCCCAACATGAACCTCACACGCACCGCTTTTGGCACCTGGAACGGGGGCCGCTTTATGCACTTCGGCGAACAACTCGACGAAACGCAATTCCTCGACCTCATCCGCCACTCCTACGAACAAGGCATCCGCACCTTCGTCAGCTCCGACGTCTACGGCGCTGGCCGTGCCGACTCCATGCTCGGCGAAGCCCTCAAAGATGCACCGCGAGACAGCTATTGCCTGGTTGGCCTGCTTGGTCACGATTTCTACGGCGGTGTTCGCGCCGGAGCCAAAGGGTATCCTCGTTTCACCGAACCCGGCCTGCGCGAACCCTCTGACTACTCTTCCTATCTGAAAATGGCCTGCGAGAAATCCCTCGAACGCTGCCAGGCCAGCCATTTTGATCTGGTCATGCTACACAATCCTGACGTCACCGGCTACACCAGCGAAACCGTCTGGGATGGTCTTCGCGAACTCAAACAACTCGGTCTCACCCAGCGACTCGGCCTCGCGCCGGGCCCCGCCAACGGCTTCACCCTCGACATCATCGACTGTTTTGAAAAATTCGGAGCCGATATCGACTGGGCGATGCTCATCCTCAACCCTTTCGAACCCTGGCCCGGCACCCTCGCCCTGCCCGCCGCAAAAAAACACGACATCGACGTCATCGCCCGCGTGGTCGACTACGGAGGCATCTTCCATGACGACGTCAAACCCGGTCACCACTTCCGTGACGGCGATCACCGCACCTACCGGGGTCCCGACTGGATCGAACACGGCTGCGAAAAACTAGAAAAACTTCGTCCGATTGCCGAAAAGCATGGTCTCACCATGTTGCAGCTCGCCAGTTTTTGGGATCTCGCTCAAGACAGTGTCAAAAGCGTTGTCCCCACCCTCGTTCAGGAAGCCTACGAAGGCGCAAAACCGATCAATGACAAGGTCGCCGAACTTGCCGGGCTCCCGGAAACCAATCCGCTTACTCCCGAGGACATCGCTTTTATCAATTCCATCGGAGACAACACCGGTTGCATGAAGCTTAAAGGTGCCAGCGAGCGTCACATCGGCACTGATCCACGTCCCGACGAATGGGCGATCCGCGACGAACTGCTGGCCGTCGCCGGTCGCTGGAATCTTGGCAATTCCTGGGCCTGGTGAAATAAAACGGTCAGCTGTCCATCAGCTTCATCAGCAGGCGGCGCACCACGTGCCGCTGGGTCATATTTCCCTCGCGTTCGCACGCTTCATCCAGATTGCGCAAGACCCGCCCGATCATGGTATTGACGGTTGCCGATTCATGGATCAGCTCCTCCATCGCCGGATTGGCTGCCGGATGGTGCCTTGCCACGTCTTCCGCCAGCATGAACCGACCGCGATTGAAACAATCCACCAGCCAGGTCTGCCCCTCATGAGTGACACGGGCGAGGAAATGGCCGGGGAAATTGCAACCTTGAATCGGCACCCCGAGGCGTTTGCCCACGAGGATGTAGACCGCGCACATCGACAGCGGATTTCCTAGTCCATTCTCCAGCACCCACAACAAGTTGCTGTTGTGGGCCGCATAATATTCCTTCGTGTTGCCGCGCAACCGCGCGTCTTGACCACGCCCCGCAAACAGATATTCTGCCAGCAATCGTGGGTCGCTTCCGACTCCAGAGCGCAGTGCAGATGCCGCCAGCGAGTCCAGTTTCCGTCCCATCTCCTCAGCCTGCGTGGCCCATCCGCTCAAAAAGGTGGAAATCTGACCCAGTGCATCTTCCAATTGTGCCTCGGGAGAGGAAAGCCAGCGCCACGACAACCAGGTCTCCTCCAACTCCTCCCAGCAACCGGGGGCCAGCAACTCACTAAGCAGGCGTTGCTGTTCGTCATCCAAAGGTTCTCCCAAGGCCAGCAATTCCTCGGGCAATTCCCTGCGCATGGAAGTCAATCGGCTGCGAACGGCGGAGCGAACCACCGGATTGTCGTCATCCAGCAATTTCAGCAAATGGCGGAGTTGAGGTGTGGTGCTTTGCACAAGTAAATAAATAGCAAACGCAACGCCCTGCGGCAAGTCACTTCACCATGTAGAAATATTTGCTCCATGGGTCAGGCGAACCCGCTTTTTTCAGGAAGCGGTCTTCGCATGAGACAAATTTTCAAAAAAACTGCATTCAGTTCATTCAAAGTGATGACATTCCGCGATTCGTCGCTTGCATGTCATGGCCTTAATGCTAGCTTTTCCCCCAGCGGAGGCCTCAGAGTTTCTTGGGAATTCGCTAAACTGACACTCAGCGATGGCCAATGAGATTGACTAGTTGATCAAAATTTGTTCGTTGATGATTGCCGGAGAATATTTTTTTAGTGTTTATTGTAAATCGAAAAGCGCGGGCATAGCATAGTGGTAATGCTCCAGCCTTCCAAGCTGATTAGACGGGTTCGATTCCCGTTGCCCGCTCCATCGATTCAAAATAACCCCCCCCGGCTATGAATTTTTCACCCTCATGCATATTGGGTTTGCTTTCCGTTGCGATGGCCATCGCGACGCCGTTGGAGGCGGATCAGAGTCAACCCACTGGGGCTGAGATCAAATCCACCGTCACCAAGTGTGATCCAATCTTCAAAGAGGTGCAAACCGCAGTGACTGCGGAACCGGACAAGGTGCTCCTCATCGTCGAAGAAAATATTCTCGCCAGTCAGGACTGCGTTTGTGAAATCATCAAGGCGGCAATCCTTGCCACACAGGCCGATGCGGATCTGACGCGTCAGATCATGCTTACCGCCCTGGATGCGGCACCTGGCAAAGCGAAAATGATTGAAATATGCATCGCCGCCATCGCCGCTGAGCGCGCAGGTGATGTCAAAGTGAGTGGCAAAGACGTTCAGGAGGTCGTGCGAAGTGGCAAAGACGGCAAGGATGTTACGCCAATTTTCAGTGAAAAAGGGGTGATGGAAGCCGCCCCTCTCTTGGCCACTGGCGACGACTACCGTTTCATTCCTCCCGACATTCGCGGTGTTTATCTCATTCAACCCGGTTCCGGCGGCGTCTATTTCGGCGATCCCGAAGTGATCGAGACCATCATCGTCAAAGAGGAACCACCCCGTGTCATTATCCGGGAACATCCCCCGAAGGACAGTGATCCGCAATCCCCCTCCTGCGTCTGCATCCGCCCTTAACCCACCGAAGATCGCCCTTTAACCGCCCCCTCGATCTTTCATGCAAAAATCTTTCCCCCGCGCGCTCCTGGCCATGACCGTCTTGACGGTCTCGGGCACCGCATTTGCTCAGGGGTTGCTCGGCCTGACCCAAAGCGTGGATTACGAGGCCAATATCCCTTTCTCCGTCAGCACGTCGGTGCGCGCTGGTTACGACAATATCAAATACTCCAGCGCCGGTCAGGAAGACGTGGAAAGCTATTTCCTCCAATCCGGCATCGGCCTTCGTTATGGCAACAATCATCGGGTGACCCCATGGAACGTTGGCGTTGACCTCGGCGTCACGCATTACCTTGATTCCGTCGAGCGCGGTGAGGACACTTTCTACAACACGCGCGTTTCTTTCAACATCAGCCATCAAATCTCGCGCCGCCTGACGGTCGGCAACAACTTTTACGCCACCTACGAGATTGAGCCTGATTACGGTGCCGGCGTCACCACCGGTCGTCGGGCCGGCCAATACATCTACGGTTACAACAACACCACGCTCGCCTACGCCTGGACCCGCCGCGTCTCCACCACCACGGGTTACACCGTCGATGGCATCAAGTATGTCGATGATAACGACGTGGCCGGTTTGGAGGACCGGTTCAGCCACACCTTTAGCCAGCAAGTCAGTTACGCCTTGTCGCGCCGCACTTCCCTGACGGCGGAATATCGTTTCCGCCTCACCGATTACGACAGCTCGCCACGAGGCATCGCCGGGGAAAATTACGTGAATCCCGACTCCACCAGCCATTTTGTCCTCATCGGTGTGGACCAGGCATGGAGTGACCGGCTTACCGCCAGCGTCCGCGCCGGTGCAGAACTTTACCAAAGCGATCGCACCAGCGAAACTGCCCCTTATGTGGAAGGCTCCCTCAACTACGCCATCTCCCGCAAGACCAGCCTCCGCTGGCACGTTCAGGCTGGTTACGATGGTTCCGAGCTTGGCCTGTTTAATTCCCGCTACTCCTACCGCACCGGGGTGGTGGTTTCCCACCAGTTCACGCGTCGCCTCAGCGGCAACAGTGGCATTCATTACGTGCACAGTGACTTCGAAGGGAGCGAGGATGTTCCTTCAGCCAGCGAAGATGAACTCAACGCCTCCATTGGTCTGACCTACAATTTCTGGCAAAATCTCAGCCTCGATGCCAACTACAGCTTCACCACACTTGCAGCCGATCAAGAATTCCGCGATTATGATCGTCACCGCCTGAGTGTTGGCCTCAACGCCACGTTCTAGCGGGAAAAGCCTAAAAGCCAAGCAAGTTTCATCGCCACAACTGAAAACCTCCCCCCCGGCGTTGCAGCGCCAGCCATGAACCCATCTCCTCCCCAAGAACATCGGCAGCACGCTCTCGATTACTGGCAAATCATCCGGAATCGACTGGGCCTCATCTTTTTATGCTTCCTGCTGGTGTTTGCCGCCGCCGCCGTCATCACGCATGTCATGCCGAGAAAATACCGGGCGGTGGTGGAAATCGAACTCAAGAGGCAACTCAAAGACACCAACGTCTTTGGCCAGCTCAACCAGAACAACAATCTCGCCGGCGACGGCTTCTTAAAGACCCAGCTCGAAATCATTCAAAAGCCCAAAACCCTCGAACGGGTGGTCGAAAAACTCAAGCTGCTTGAACTGTGGAGCCTCCCTGCCAATGGCCGCCAGTTCGCCATCGGTCGGCTTCAGGGTCACCTTGAGGTCAACAGCAGTGCCAGAAGCGAGATCATCAACATCACTTATTACGACGAAGATCCACAGCTTGCGGCGGACATCGCCAACGCCGTCGCTGAAAGCTACCGCGAGACCCGCATCCAGGTCGACCGCGACCTTGCCGATAACTCTATCAAGGAATTCAACATCCAGGTTGCTGCCAAAGAGCAGCTCGCGCAGCAGGCCCGGAACAAGATGTTTGCCGTCAAAAAGGACCTTGGTATCATCGAGCTGCCGGGAGACAACCGGGCTACTGGTCAGGATGTCATCGACACTGTTGAAAGCGCCACGCTGATCGACCGGGAACGCGACATTTACAAACTGACCAATGAAATCCAGTCCCTCCGCGCCCAGATCAGCCAGTTACAAACCCTCGACGGTGACGCCCTCATCCGCCAAGCTGGTGAACTTCGCGTCGAGAACGAAACCATCCGCACCATCGGACCCGCTTACCAGGGATTGCTGATGAGACAGGAAAGCGTCGCTGGCTCTGGACTCGGACCCAAACACCCTACCATGATCAGCCTCGGGAAGGAGATTGAAACCGCCCGAACGCTCCTCCTTGATGCCGCCAACGACTACCGCAACAACCTCGCCTTTCGCATCACCACGGGGGAGAGACAACTCGCTGAAGCTCAAAAAACCTATCAGGAACAGCGCTCCAAATCTCTTGAGGCCGACACCAACAACCAGGAATACCTTCATGCCAAGGAAGAGTGGGAAGGTCTCAACCGGGATCTCTGGAAGCTCCGCGACACCCTTGCCCAGCAGCAGATCGAACGCGACATTCCGGCCACCCCGTTCACCATCCACAAATCCGCCGACGAACCGGAAACTGCTCCCGCCAAACCCAACGTCAAAGTCAATCTTGCCCTCGGTGCCGTGGTTGGACTCATGTTCGGCTTTGGCTTGGCTTTCTTCCTGGAATACCTCGATACCACCGTCAAAAGCATCGACGAAGTCGAACGCCTTCTCGGGGTTCCCGTGCTCGCCGTGATTCCAAAAAATGTCGGTGCCCTTCATCGCACCACCGGTCTCAATCCCGATGCCGAAGCCTACCGCATCTTACGAACGAACATCGAATTCAACCGCAAAAGACCCGATGCCAATGTCATCAGCGTGGTCAGCGGTGGCTCCAGCGAAGGGAAAAGCACCACCATGGTCAACCTCGCCACGGTTTGTGCCCAGGGCGGATACAACACGCTGATCATCGACGGTGACCTTCGCCGCCCGCGCATGCACACGTTTTTTGATGTGACCAATGATGTTGGCCTCACCACCTACCTCAGCAGTCCGATGGAGCTGGAAGAGGTGGTGCTCGAAACCCCCATCGAAAATCTCTTCCTCATGCCCAGCGGCCTCATGCCGGCCGACAGCTCAGGGATGCTCAACTCCCCACGCTTCCGCCAGTTGCTCGATGACGTCAAAAGCCGTTTCGACATCGTGCTTATCGACTCCCCGCCGATTCTTGGCGTCAGCGACGCCAGTGTGCTTGCCGCAGAGGCCGACCTCACCCTCCTCGTCGTCCAGCATCGCAAACTGCCGCGGCACATGCTGCAGCGGGTCAAACATTCCGTCGATGCTGTTGGCGGAGACGTCGTCGGGGTCGTGCTGAACAACGTCGACATTCACAGCGACAACACCTACGGCTACTACACCAGCTACTACACCTACTACAACTCGGACCAGCGAGGGAAAAAAGACCGTCAGCCAGTGGCGAATGCTCCCCAAAAAACTCTGGCCAGCTTGCAATCTCCCAAGTCCGAGAAAAACCGCACTTCCTACCAGGACGCCTTTTGATCGAACTCAATCTTCTCGCCTGTCATGATGAACCCACGTTTCAAAAATCTCTTCGGAATGGCCCAACGGATCTTCCTTCTCGCCCTCCTCGGCTTGAGCCTCCAGAATTTCGCCTCTGCCCAAGGCACTGAGCCTACCTTGCGCTCAGGCGACAGCATCGTTCTCAAGCTCTCTGGTGTGCCGTCGGAAGAATCCGCGTTGATCTCCTATACCTACGACATTTCCGATCAGGGCACCATCAACCTTACCCATTTGGGTGAAGTCCGTGCCGCTGGCATGCGTCCATCCGCCTTGCAGAAGAGCATCGAGAACGCTTACAAATCAGCCGAAATTTACACCAACCCGACCATCCTCATCAGCACCAGTCGTGATGGCGGTTCAGGCACCCAGGTCGTTTACGTCAGCGGCGAAGTCAAAACGCCAGGTGCCATCCCCATGCGCGCCGGCATGAGCGTTCACGACGCCATCACCTCCGCGTCAGGGCCCACTGACTTCGCCAAAATGAAAGCCGTCAAACTCTCCCGCGGCAACAACACCCGTGAACTGGATCTGCGTCGGGCCGACAATCCAGACGCTTCGCTTCCCGTGCAGTCTGGCGACAAGATCCATGTGTCGCAGTAGCACCTGGCACCTCCCCGCCACTACACGCACGCAATCAGAAGGGGGCCACTCCAAGTGGAAAGCAGATGGACATTGGCCATTGGCAGTGCAAAAGGCTGACGCTTTGTCTTCCGCATCCCCTCATGTCCGCTCCAGCGCTCCCGTCTCCACCCGTCACCAAAAGGGAAATTTGGATCGACTTGCTGCGTGGCTTTGCCGTCTTGATCATGCTCGAGACGCATTGTGTGAATGTGTTCTTGGATCCCTCAACCGTCGCAAACCCGGCATGGATGGGCTGGCTCAATTTCTTCAACGGCCTGGCCGCTCCCACCTTCCTGTGGATCGCCGGTTACCTACAAGGCCTGGGTATCCGTCGGGCCATCGCCACCAACCGGCCGTTGCTCACTCGCCAGCGCTTGCTACGTCTGCTCTTGATCTGCCTGTTGGGCATCGCCCTTCAAATCCCCTGGAGTCCATGGCTGGCTGGGGACTATGGCATTGCCAGCTGGACCAGTCTGACTGCCGTCAACATCCTTCAGTGCCTCGCCATGAGCCTGTTTGTCCTGCTTCTGCTCGGCGCGTGGATGCGAACCCGTTATGACCTCGCTACGGCATTGCTGGCCATCGCCGTCATCCTCGCCGCCACTGCCGCCAACGGCTGGAGCACCGGGTTGATGCCCCTCGATTCATGGTTAAACCGCAACAACGGATCCATCTTTCCTTTCTTCCCCTGGTTTGCCTTCTGTGCCGTCGGGAGTCTGATGGGGCGATGGGAGCTCTCCTGGAAAACCTGGATGCCACTCGCGCTACTGATGATTTTCGGCGGAACCGGAATTCAGCATGGCCCATTCGATCAAACACACCCCGGATTTTTCTTCGAACGCCTCGGTTATGTGTTGGTGTTCGCCATTTTCATCCATGCGACCAGCAAAATTTGCCGGATCTCCTGGCTGCAGCTCATTGGCCGCCAATCCCTTTTCATTTACGTTCTGCATCTGCAGATTCTGCATTCCCTGCCCCTGCCCGGAGGTTCACCAGACAAGTTGTGGGCCAATCAGCTCAGCCTGAAGCACACCTCCCTGGCGTTGGTAATGCTGCTGCTCATTTGCCTGGCCTTTGCCTGGCTCAATGAGCAGCGCCAAAATCGGTGTCGTCCCGCCAATCCAATGCCTGCCTCAACCTAGTTCGCTGCCATCAGTGGGAAGAGGCCTTTTCGGCACCCAATCCGGTCTCAGCACGCACGCTCAGTTCAGCGAATTTCGACTCCGCCACCAAGTCGCGTTTGCTCAGCAAGGTTCCCAGAATCGCTCCCAGGAAACCGAGCGGGATACTTACGATTCCCGGATTTTTCAGCGGGAAGATCGGGTCGCCTGTGATCAGTGCCTTGCCCGCCACCGGGTCCATCACACTCGGGCTGATTACAATCAAGATGATCGAACTCGCCAGACCAACCACCAAGCCCATCACGGCACCGGTGGTGTTAAACCGCTTCCAGAACACGCTGAACAAAATCACCGGCAGGTTCGCCGAAGCCGCCACGGCAAACGCCAGGCCCACCAAAAACGCCACGTTCAAGGATCTCAGTTTGATCGCCAAAAAGATCGAAACCGCTCCCACCACAAAGGCGGTAATGCGTGCGACGCGAACCTCTTCACCCTGCGTTTTCTCTTTGCCGGAATGAATCACGTTGGTGTAAAAATCATGCGCGAAGGAGGTCGATGCACTCATCGTCAGCCCTGCAACGACGGCCAGAATGGTCGCAAATGCCACTGCGCTGATGAACGCAAAAAACATTTCGCCACCCAATACCTCCGCAAGAATCGGAGCCACCATGTTACCGTCCGGCTTGCCTGAAGCGGCCAGTGGCAGTTGATCCAGACTGAGGATCGTCGCCGCTCCAAAGCCAAAGAAAGTGGTGAGAATATAAAACACCCCAATGATCGCGGTCGCCCAAACCACTGAAACCCGTGCCGTTTTCGCATCCGGCACCGTGTAGAAGCGCACCAAGATGTGCGGCAAACCTGCCGTGCCCAGAACGAGGCCGAGCGCCAGGGAGATGAAGTCCCAGTTGCCCCACTGATTCGCCGCCGTGACGCCGTATTGCAGGCCGGGGGTCAGAAGGTTGATCGCTTCCCGGCTGCCCGCATAATCCGCCTGCGACACGCTGGTGAAGAACTGAGTCAAGCTGTAGTCGCTCCGCGCCAGCACCATCCAGCTCAAGGCAAAAGCACCGGCCATCAACAGGATCGCCTTGATGATCTGCACCCAGGTCGTCGCCAGCATGCCGCCAAACACCACATAAACCAGCATCAACACCCCCACCCCAATCACCGCCGGAACGAACTCAATGCCGATCAACACCTTGATAATGCCACCTGCGCCAATCATCTGGGCGATCATGTAAAAGGTCGACACCGTCAGCGTGGAAAGAGACGCCATCGCGCGCACCGGACGCTGGTTCAGCCGGTAGGCCAGCAAATCTGCCATCGTGTATTTGCCAGCGTTGCGCAGAGGTTCCGCCACCAGCAGAAGCACCGTCAAGTAGGCAACCAGGAAACCCACCGAATACATGAAACCGTCGTAACCAAACATGCAGATCGCTCCCGAAATGCCCAGGAAACTCGCCGCACTCATGTAGTCACCCGCAACCGCCAAGCCGTTTTGCCAGCCTTTGATGCTGCGTCCGGCGGCGAAGTAGGCCGTTGATCCCGTGGCTTTCTTGGCACTGAAATAAGTGATGACCAACGTCACTGCCACAAAGGCCAGGAACATCATCAGCGCCGTGTTGCTGCCGCCCGTCACCTGCGGGGATGGGCCCGGAACCGCAGCAGCGGCCGCCGCGAGAAGGCTGCCGGAAGGAGAGAGGAAGTCGAAAGAAAAGAGTGAGGACATAGGAGAGATTTAGCGGAAAAATTTGGCAAGCAGGGCTTCGTTCATGATGTCCCAACGTTTGGCGGCCTTCACATACATGGCGCAGATGATCCAGGTCATCAGGAACTGCGAGAGCGCGAACAGGTAAGCAATATTGACCTTGCCCAGCACCTCCGTTTTCATCAGTTCAGGCCAGAATCCGACCAGAACAGGGAGCGCCATGTAATAGACCAAAAAGAAAATCGTCGCCGGAATAATGAAACGGCGTTTGGCACTCTTGAGAGCGGCGAAATCGGGGTCCGCAGCAATGCGATCCCAGTCCGGTGCAGTTTCAGTGTTGTTTTTCTCGGGCATGGTGGAGTGAGGCTAGGAGGAGTCGCCCAAACTGGCAAGCAGGGAGTTCAATCATCCAAAAAAAACTGGCAAGGATGCGCTTCGATGGCCCCTGCGGGTGGCCAGCCACGACATCCACTCGACCGCGTCCTGAATGGACGCCTCATCACAGCCCGGCACAAGGTGCCGGGTTTTAATCGTTCAGCAGAGCGTCCTGTCAGGACGCCTCATGCACGGTGGGCACCCCAACCCCCCTACTCACCCAAATTCGCCGCGCCGTTCACCTGAGAATTCACGCGCAAACGCAAACCATTGAGGCGGATGAACCCGGTCGCATCGTCCTGGTTGTAGGCCTTCGTTGGGTCGGCTTCCATGGTGGCAATGTGCGGATTGTAGAGGCTGTGTGGCGACTTGCGGCCCGCCGCGTGGATGCCACCTTTGTAAAGTTTCACCCGCACGCTGCCGGTCACGTTCTTCTGGCTCTCCGTCACCAAAGCCTGGATGGCCAGACGCTCCGGCGCATACCAGAAACCGTTGTAAACGAGTTCCGCATACTTCGGGATCAACCCGTCGCGGATGTGCATCACTTCGCGGTCCATCGTGAGACTTTCCAGCTGCCGGTGCGCAAACTGCAAAATGGCTCCACCGGGGGTTTCATACACGCCGCGGCTTTTCATGCCGACAAAACGGTTTTCCACCATGTCGACCCGACCCACGCCATGCTTGCCGCCAAGTTTGTTCAACTGACGCATGACCGCCAAAGGCGACAACGCCTTGCCATTCACGCCCACGCAATTGCCCTTTTCAAAATCCAGCGTCACCATCTGCGGTTTGTCCGGCGCATCTTCCGGGAATACGGAAAGCACGTTGAAATAGTCGCGATACTTCAGATCACCGGCATCGAACCAAGGATCTTCAAGAATGCCGGCTTCATAACTGATGTGCAAAAGGTTGCGGTCCATGCTGAACGGTTTTTTCGCACTCGCCTGCACTGGGATCTTCTTCTCCTCGCAATACGCAATCATTTCCGCGCGACCAGGGAACTGGGTGCGGAAACGTTCGTCACGCCAAGGAGCAATGATCTCCAACTCCGGAGCCAAAGCCGCCGTGGTCAGCTCAAAACGGACCTGGTCATTGCCTTTGCCGGTCGCACCGTGGGCGATGGCATAAGCGCCTTCCTTGCGGGCGATCTCCACCATGCGTTTGGCGATCAAGGGACGCGCAATGCTGGTGCCAAGGAAATATTCGCCCTCGTAAATCGCGCCCGCTTGGAGCATCGGATAAATGAAATCCTTGGCGAACTCGTCCTGCAAATCATCAATATACAATCCCGCCGCACCTGTTGACTTGGCCTTTTTGTCCAGGCCCTTCAGCTCGTCGTCCTGACCGATGTTCGCGCAAAAAGCGATCACATCCGCGTCATAGGTTTCCTTGATCCAGGACAGCAACACGGATGTGTCGAGACCGCCGGAGTATGCGAGAACAATTTTTTTCTTGGCCATGATGATGGGAAAACAGAAAGGGTGAACCGCGAAGGAATCACAGTTTGCCCGAACGTCCAGAAATATGCTGAAACGATTCCACCAGAATGATCTCACAAGCCCCCTCACCGCGATCATCGCGCACCAGTGAACTGCGCCAAGGTTTGTCAGCGGTTGGATGCGTTGCCTCGACCAGCGCCCCTTCCAGTTCGACCCAATCTCCCACCTTCACCTGCTCCAATTGCTTGGCGATTTTTTCATTGGCCGGGATGATATGGGCGTTGGTTGAATGTCGGATCAACTCTTCCTCCGGCAACGGCGCAGCCCCCCACCATTTCCAGTGATAAAACCGATCACTCTGCGTGATTTCGAGCCGTCCCAACACAGCATCATCCGCCATCACCCCCCAGCCCAGCGCCAGATCAAGCGGAGCCAGCAGTGCGGTTTCAGAATTGGCATAGCTCTTCGTCCCCAAGACCCGCGCCTGGATTTTGAACCGCGCTAGCCGTTCCAGCTTCCAGCCACGAAGTTCGACACGGGGAAAAGCGTTCGCTAACTTCGTTTGGATCGGGTCCATCGGTGACCGTTCCTGCATGGAAGACCAAATCCACCAACCAATCCCCACCGCTAATGCCAGCCCTCCCGATTTCAAAACCCAAGATCTGTGTTTATCTGTGTCCATCTGTGGTTGAAGAAATAGAAACCACGAATGGACACCAATTCACACGAATTCCTGATCTCTTAAATCGCCGATAAGTCCCACCTCAGAACATTCGTGTTTGTTCGTGTCCATTCGTGGTTTACCCCCAAATCACTCCACCAGCTCCAAACTGATCTCCACCGCTTTCGACGTCGGAGTCAGGCTTTCGTCAGCGATGCTGTCAATCGGCACCAGCACATTTGCCTCGGGAAAATAAGCCGCCGCCGTCCCCCGCGGAGTGTCATACGGAATCGCCAGGAACCCATTTGCCCGGCGCTCCTCGCCTTTCCAATGCCCCACGATGTTCACCGGTTTCACCGGACCAATGCCACGCTCACGCATGTCTTCAGGATTCAGGAAAACGACGCGCCGTTCATTGCCGATACCGCGATACCGGTCGTTCAATCCGTAAATCGTCGTGTTGAACTGGTCATGACTGCGCAACGTCTGCAGCAGCAAGCGCCCCGGTGCTGATTGATGCACCGTCAACGGATTGGCAAAAAACTCCGCCTTGCCCGATGGCGTGTCAAACCAACCTTCACGCGCGCAGTTCGGCAAATAAAACCCGCCTGACACGCGCACCCGCTGGTTAAAATCTTCAAACCCTGGAATCACCGCCTCAATTTTGTCGCGCACCAGATCATAATTCGCCGCCCATTCGAGCCACGGCACCGCACTCCTGCCCGCCAGAGTCGCCGCCGCCATTCCACACACAATCGCTGTCTCACTGCGCAACTGATTGCCCGCCGGCTTCAACGCCCCCTGACTCTTGTGCACCACGCCCATTGAATCCTCCACGGTCACAAACTGTTCCGTGCCACGCTGCACATCGACCTCAGTCCGACCCAGACACGGCAAAATCAATGCGCGCCGACCATGAATCAGGTGACTCCGGTTCAGCTTCGTCGCGATGTGCACCGTCAACCGGCACTGCCGCAAAGCCGTCGCCGTGAACTCCGTGTCCGGCGTGGCCGAAAGAAAGTTGCCGCCCAGCGCAATGAACACCTTGCCCGCTTCGGCATGCATCGCCTTGATCGCCGCCACCACATCATAACCATGTTTGCGCGGCGATTTGAATTGGAAAACCTCATCCAGCTTGTCGTGGAAGGAATCCGCCATCTTCTCGAAAATCCCCATCGTGCGATCCCCTTGCACGTTGCTGTGACCACGCACCGGACACAATCCCGCTCCAGGCCGACCCACCGCGCCCAACAGCAAATGCACATGCGCGATTTCCTGGATCGATGCCACCGCATTCTTATGCTGTGTCAGCCCCATTGCCCAACAAGTGATCAGCTTTTTTTCCCGTGAAGCCGACTGCTCCGCGAGCTTGATGATCTCCGCGCGCTCGATCCCCGAATACTCCTCAATCTGCTCCCAGGTCGTGGCCCTCACCGCTTCCAAATAGGCCGCACTACCCGCCGTCTTCTCCTCCAAAAACTTGCGATCCAGCACCGTTTCCGACCGTTCGTCCTCGAGCTCCAGCAAGGCCTTGGCGATCCCGCGAAACAGCGCCATGTCCCCATTCAGCTTCACCTGCAGATACTGACTGCTCAACGGCGTGCTGATGCCCAGCATCCCCGACACCTCCTGCGGATGTTTGAACCCCAGCAAGCCCGGCTCCTTCAACGGATTCACCGCAATCACCTTCGCCCCATGCCGCACCGCCATCTGCAAACTGCTCAACATGCGAGGATGATTCGTCCCCGGATTCTGCCCCGCCACAATGATCGTCTCCGCCGTCTCAATGTCCCGCAACGTCACGCTCCCCTTGCCAATCCCCACATTCGCCTTCAGCGCAGCACCACTCGATTCGTGACACATGTTCGAACAATCCGGCAGGTTGTTCGTCCCGAACTGACGCACAAAAAGCTGATACACAAACGCCGCCTCATTGCTCGCCCGACCGCTCGTATAAAAAATCGCATCATCTACCTTCGGCAACGCGTTCAACTCCTCCGCCACAATCTGGAACGCCTCATCCCAGTCAATCGCCCGATACCGATCCGCCCCCGCTTCCAACAACATCGGTTCCACCAAACGCCCCTGCTGCTCCAGCCAGTAATCCGACTCCGCAGCCAGTTCCGCGACCGTGTGCTGCTTGAAAAATGCCGGCGTCGCCCGCCGCGTGGTCGCCTCAGCCGCGATCGCTTTCGCTCCGTTTTCACAAAACTCCGTCTTCGCTCGATGATCATCCGGATCCGGCCAGGCGCAGGAAGGGCAGTCAAACCCGTCCTTCTGGTTGATCGTCAACATCGCCTGGGTGCCCCGCAACAACCCCGCCTGACCCATCACGTGATTCATCGAAGACAGCACCGCCGGCAGACCAGCCGCTGCATGCGATGGATGCCCCAGGTGAATTCCGGTCAATTCCTCCGGCGGCTGGGCGGCAGGAAGTGACTTCTTACTATCTTCAGGAGTTTGGACTTTGGAAGGCATGGCGAGCCCATATTCTCGCAGATTTCCCCTGATCAGGCAATGTTCATCAACTCTAATCCAACAGTAGAAGGTCCGTCCCGGGCCTTTCGAATGATGGAGCAAGGCCCGGGACGGACCTTCTACTTTGTTGAAAGCGTCGCCGCCCAGCCCCCGTTCTCTTGCTCCCATACTTCCATGCAATCATCCTCCCTCCTTCGTCGGGCCGCCACTCTCGCGGTCATCGCCAGTTTTAGCTTGAGCTTCAGTCTCTCCCAAGCCGCTGATCTCAGCAAAGGGCTCATCCTTTGCACCAACAAAGGCGATCAAACCCTCTCGCTTATTGACTCCGAGACCAACAAGGAAATCGTCGCCATTCCCGAAGAAGGTATCACCGGCCACGAAGTCATCGCCAGCAAAGACGGCAAACTCGCCTTTGTCCCCATCTTCGGCGACTCCGGCGTCGGCAAACCCGGCACCGACGGACAGCACATCCAGGTCATCGACCTCGCCCAGAAGAAAATCGTCCACACCATCGACCTTGGTCGAGGCCTTCGTCCCCACTGCCCCATCATCCACCCCATCACCGGCGACCTCTATGTCACCACCGAAAACGAAAACTCCATCACCATCGTTGATGGCAAAACCTTCAAGGTGAAAGGCAGCATCACCACCGGTCAAGATCAGTCCCACATGCTCATCATCAGCAACGACGGCAAACGCGGTTACACCTCCAATGTCGGACCCGGCACCGTCTCCGTGCTTGACCTCGAGAAAAACGAACTCATCAAAATCATCCCGATCTCCAAAATCTGTCAGCGCATCGCCGTCAGCAACGACGACAAGTTCATCTTCACCTCCGACCAAACCATGCCCCAACTGGTCGTCATCGACGCCACAACGCTGGAAATCGTCAAACGCATCGACCTCGGCGATTTCGGCTACGGCGCCGCCCCCACTCCCGACGGCAAATCCCTCGTCCTTTCCCTCATCAGCGGCGATCGCGTCGGCCTCATCGACCTTGAAAAGATGGAGCTCACCAAAACCGTCTCCGTCCCCCGTTCCCCGCAAGCCGTCATCGTCCGTCCCGACGGCAAAAAGGCGTATGTCTCCTGTGATCGCAGCGCCCAAGTCGCCGTCATCGACCTCGAAACGTTTAAAGTCGACACGCTCATCCAAGCCGGCAAAACCGCCGACGGCCTCGCCTGGGCCCCCGCGCAATAAGCTGTTCATTGAAAGTCAGTTTTGCCGAAGTCACATCGGCAAAACCTCACTTTTCAACAGTTCCACGTCTCCTTCTCCATTCCATTCCCCCGAGCACACTCACTCCAAGCAAGGTTCCCCACAGCCCGAACCAGCGCCATTCTTCCCACGGCTCCACCACATCCAGCTCCAGTAGGGCGTGATCCTTCAGCTTGCTGAAGTGATAAACTTTACCCTCCAGCGGAACCTCAATCCGCAGCGAAACCCGACCCACCGGCTTTAATTGCGAACTCGGTGGCAATGCCATCACCATCTCCCCCACGGCCGGTTTATCATCCATCGCATCTGCCACCATCTGGGGATCCATTGGCGCTGGTGCTGGTGCTGCGGGTGCTGCCGGAGCACTGAATGGATCCATCGGTGTCGCAGCCACGACCCCGCCACCCGATAGCTGCTCCTCCCAAGCTTTGTTCACATCATTCAACATGGCAGCTCGCTGATTGCTCCTCGCTGTATCAAAGAACCCTGCTCGTTTCGATTCAATCTGCTCAAGTCCCCGACGTGCCGCGCCATTCAACGGATCCACTTTCAACGCCTCTGTAAACGCCTTTTCCGCATTGTCAAAATCGCCAAGATTCGCATAAGAATACCCCAATTTTAGCGACTTGGTCAGCTCTGCGATTTTGCCCTGATGTGCTGAGTCCAATTCCGTCACCGGCTTTGCCGTTGCACGTGCGTTGTTTGATGCCTGCACCTGCATCTGCTGCTGCGCAGGTGCTGGCTTCTGCCCCTTCGACTTCTTGTTCGGCTCCACGGGCTCCGGCTTCGCCAAAAAATCCTCTTTCAACCGCGTGGTGTCATTCACCGCAACTCCCATCTCTGGCTCCATGGGCTTCGCTGCTGCAGACGCCCCCCGATTGTCCTTCCACTCCGAATCCTTGCCCTCCCGCGTCGCACTTTTCACCTGATCCATTCTGAAATTCAGATTTTCCACCGAGATCCTGTTCTCCGTCAAAATCGCCTGCTGCTCCCCCAACTGCTGCTGCACTGCACCACGAAGTTGCTCCACCTTCGACTCAACCCCCTTCCTCTCCCTCGGCTTGCTTTCATAAGCACCCCTCGACGACACCACCTCTCCATACTCCATCAACTTCGCAATCGCCTTCTGCGCATTGCTCAGCGCCATCTTCTTGTCCATTTCCCCCATCTCATCGGACTTCATCACCCGGTTAAAGCGCGAGACCTCAGAAAGCAAACTTTGCTGTTTCTCCAGCGCCTGACCTTCCTCGCCGATCTCATCCATGTTTCCATCAAATCGTTTTGGCTCAAACCCCGGCGGCACCCACACATTCCACAGGGTGCGCTCCGCTGACAATCCCACCAACTGAGGATCATCCAACCTCAAACCTTTTCCGGGCCGATCCCCTCCTTTCCCTGGCAAACGGTAAACCAGCCGCACCTGCTGACTCGATTCGCCCGCCCGCATTTGAATCAATGGCACCAGATACACCCCGGCATCCTTCGATGAACGGTCTGCCCGCACCGCCTGCTCACCCACACTCACCTCCACCAGCTCTGCCCCCTCTGCCAGCTTCACCGGCAGGAATTGCAACGAGCGATTTGACAACGAATACACCACGGTATCCCAGCGATCCCCATTTGACCGCAAGGCACTGGTTATCTCCGCCAGTGTGATGATCGCCGCATTCCCCGCCGTGCTTTCCAACTGAGTAAAACTCACTCTCGGCCCATTCCCTGCGGCCAGACGAAAATCCTGCGGTCTCGACAAATCCCCTGGCGCAAACGGCAACGAACCAGCCGCCGTCGACACCGCCCCGCCTTCATCCAAGCGCATCTCCCGCGTCCCCGCATTGTCCACGACCAGAAAGCGCCGCACCTGCCGCGCCCCCTCCACCTGCACCACTGGCACCGCCACCTCGCCATTTAGTGGCAGCTCCATCTCCATTTCAAAATCCACACGCTGCAGAAACTCCCTCTGCAACCTCACCTCATAAACCCGCATTCCCGCCTCAATTCGCGTCTGCACATCCCGCACCCCCGTTCCCGCCACACGCGCCTCCGGCAACTGCTCCGGCAAACGCACCACCACCTCCGCCAGTGCTCCCTGCTCCACCTCCACTCCAATCCGCTGCCTCAATTCCAAACCCTGCTCACCCGCCCTGGCCAGCAACACCGCATCCGCCACAAACTTCGCCGCCTGCCGAGTCAACATCACCGAGCCCGACCAATCTGACCGCTCGCTCACCAATGCATGTTTCACCACCAGTGGCTCCACCACCTCCAGCGCCGACTTCACCGATGTGACATCCACCTCACGAAGCTCTGCCGACTTTTCAAAACTCAGCTTCACCTCGTCGGCCACATGGGCCGCAATCAATGCCGTCGTTTCCACCTTGGCAAAACCCACCGGCACCAGCGCCTCAAGTTTCCACTCCGCAGCCGCTTCCGATACCGACTTCGCCACATGAACCAAAAGCCGTGCCTCTGACTCCACCGCATCATCCAACAACACTTCAAGCCCACCCTCGGACCGATGCCACGAAATGATCCTCGCGCCCGATACTGCCTGCACCTCATACCCGGGCGGCACCCGCACCTTCACCGCACTCAACTTCGCCCCACCCGGCGACAACGTCATCGCTGCCATCATCTCCGCCTTCTGTGCACTCAGCTGATAAACCACCTCCATCTGCGCCTTGCTCCGATCCACCGGCAGCAACACCTCATACTGCGGCAGCTGTTCATCCCTCCAGCGGAATGTTCCCGCGTCATCACGGCCCCCCTTCGCCGACTCCACCCGCTCCATTCCCAAATTGGCTCCTGGTTTCACCATTCTCTTCTCCGACCCCACCATGCTCCATTCGCCCGTCTGCCGTGCCGCCACCCCGGTCGCCTTCGGGACGGTTCTCATCCCCAGATCCGCCACTTCACGCGAGGCGCTTACCAATACCTTCGCCCAATTTGTCACCGCCTGAGGAAAATCCACCTCGACCCACTGCCGCTCCCCTTCCTTGCGCAACGTCGTCACCCCCGGTGGCACCGACTCCACAAGCTCCACCTGCAAATCCCCGGCCAGTTCCACCGCCACCTGACGCCGTTCCGTCCCCTCAAAATCAAATTCCACGCTCGAAGTCACCCGCTCCATCCCAGGAAACACCCACACCATGTTCTCAGCCTTCGCTTGCGCAGGTGCCACCTCCGACCCCACCACCTGTGCCAACGGCTGCCGGATCACTCTCACCCTGTTCGCCGACCCCATCGCTGCCGACACGCTCGACCCCGTCTCGTCTCTCACCACTGTTCCCCTGGAACCAATGACCGGAACATCCAGTCGCGGCACCCCTTCGCCTGATCCAGACTTCACCCGGATCATCGTCGCTGGAACTTCCGGCAACAACAACCTCACCTCCTCCCAACCCTCCAAAAGCGGCACCGTAAAACGCCACTCCACCACGTGCTCACCCGCCTTCTCAATCAACACCGCAGCCCCATCCTCCGTCATCACCGCGGGCACGCCATCCACCATGAAAACCGCCGCCGCCGCCGCCACATCCACCTCATCCTGCTTGATCGTTGCCGCGGCCCTAAGGTTGCCCAATTCCAGCTTCGCCCACGGAGCCCCGCGCGTCAGCACCTCCATTCGCGCCACCATCTCAAGCCCTTGCGCTGTGATCTGTGCGTCATACAAAATCCCCTTCACCACCGCCTCAGGTGCTGCTTTCGACTCCGCTTCATCTTCCTTCACCGATGCCGGACGCCGGCTCTCCTTCGCCAGCTCCCACAACCTTTGGAAATCCGCATAATCCACATAAAACCGCTGTGCCTTCGACTCATCAAACTTTTCCCCCACCTCATAAGGCACCACCACCGTATGCGCCGCCGGATCTCGAACATCCGCCGCCATTGACCCCAAGGGAGCCATCACCAACAGCCAGGCAAAACTCTTCATACACGTTACTCCTTCACAGCAGCAGGCTCATTCAAATTCATCAGCACCAGCCCCTCGACCCACCACGCCAGCCCCCACAAAAACCGCACCAATCCCGCCACCAGCCAACCTGCCAGCACCGCATTCAACACCGCCCACCACGACACCGACAACAGCAGCGGCACGCAAGTCAACAATATCACCGCCGCCAAAGTCATCGCCCAAGGCGACCTGCGACCCAGCGCCCAAAACGCTCCGGCTCCCACCACCATCCACAAACAAGCCCCGACCATCTGTCTCCTCCACGACACATAAGAAAACTCCAGCACCTCAGGTTTCATCGCCCCCTCAAACTCAAACCTCCGACCCGCCACCGGCAGATCCAGCTCCACCGGCAGCAAACCTGCTTTTTCCACTGGAGCGACCATCGTCACCATTCGCAGCGCCCCCACATAAGCATCCACTGCATCCACATTCGGCTGGGTATTTCTTACCATCAATTGCGATGTCGACGGCGAAAAAACTGCCGACGCGCCTTCGGGAAAAGTAATGCCCCCACGCTTCAGCACATCCTCGGCATTGGCATCGGCACCTAGGAAATCCGGTGCCACCGTAAACACTTTTGAATACATCTCTTCGCCCACTTCCGACAACGGCACCACCACCACCGCAAACTTTTCCACTCGATATTTCATATTCGCCAACTCCGTCACATACCGCAACGCCTCATCCAAAGGCACATCCTTCAATTCCAGACTTATCGTCGCCGTCGATGGCACCCCATTCAGTCGCAGCACAAAATTCACGCCCTTCCGCGCCGGATCACGCTCCTCCGAGTCATGCTCACGACTCTTTACCCTCAGCACCTCAATCGCCTTATCCATCGGCACCCCGCTCAACTTCAACTCCGGCAAAATGATGTTCTTCATCTTGCTCGAATAATAGGAGGAATCATCAATCGTGCTCCCGTAGGCAATCCCCGCATCCTCCTCTTTGAATTTGGCCTCCTCCTGCACCCGCAGCGCTGAATCCCATTGATACAGCCATTGCTGCACACCATCCAACTCCGCCTTCCGGTTCGTCATCGTCAACCGCCCCGACCTGGGTTCATATTCCGCCGTCGCCCCTTCGTTAAAAGCAAAGCCCAAACCCTTCAATACATCGATTGCTTGCGCCCCTTGGATCCCGGCAAACACCCCCGTCGACGGCACCCCATGCCACTCTGCTGTTCTCAACCTGCCCTCAATCTCCTCCAACGTCTTCACCACCACCATGCCCCCCTCGATCTCAAATCCTACACCAGCCAACTCGGTCACATACCTCAATGCTTCATCCATCGGAACCTCCCTCAAATCCAAGGTGATTTTGCCGCCCTTCCCCTTGACCGAATCGGACTCAATCACCCGCAATCCTTTTTTCGCGGGATCTCGCTCCTCGGCATCAAAATCCCGGCTCTTGATCCGCAAAAACTCCAGTGCCTCCTCCAGGCTGGCATCCTTGAACTGCACCGACGGAAACAGCAACTGCCGTAATTTCGACTCCGCCCCACGATCAATTTCGTTTTCCACCCGATGCACCGGCATTCTGTCGGTAAGCTCCAGCACCCTGAGCGACTCCATATCCGTTTGCTTGACCGCACCTCCCCCCGCGACAAAATCCACCGACTTGCTCGCCCAACCATTCCACAAACTCCGCGCTTCCTCCCCGCCCCTCACCAAGGACAAACTCGTCCGAGGCTCCCGATAACTAAAACCCTCTGGCGCATGCACCTGCCATGATGTCTTCAACACCGGCACAACCGCATCAAACACCGGCGGCCTGAATGCCTGCTTTCCTCGACTCGCCCACACGCCGCTCTGCGTCTGGTAGATCACCTTGATCACAACTCCGGATCCATCCCCTCTACCCGACAACGGCAACCGCACCTCGCCTTCACCCGCCGAGATCGGCTTCACCGGCTGCAAATCCACCATCGCACTCAACAAAGCCGCCCGATCAGGCAGACGCATGGCGAAGAATTGATCCCCGCTGTGTTTCACCCGCATCACCGCCTGATGCCGCGCCCCCCCATCAAGTCCCACGACGCTTTGCAGCTCCAACCGTGTCACCACCGCACTCGTCAACCGCGTGCTCTCATGCCTCGTCGCCGTCAACTTCAGCTCATGCTCTGACGCTCCAAATCCATAAACTGCCAGCACCCGGTGTCGCGCCGAATACCCCTCAACCGTCGGTGCCCGCAACGCATCCATCGGCTGCAAACCCTTCGTCTCAAACGCCAGCTCCGTATCCGTGTTTGCCTCAATCACCCAACTCCCCGCAAACCGCCGGGCCTTCGGCATCGCCATCCTTGGCAGCGCCGCCTTTAAAACCTTCGCCTCCCCATCCCCCGACTCCACCGCCGGCAAGCTCACATGGAACCGCAAATTCTCCGCCCCCAGCAATTCCTTTCTTAGTGTCAGCGTCCAAACCCCGCTCTTCGCATCCAACCGCCGCTCACCAATCAATGGAGAATCCCACCTCACCAAACCCGACACCGCCTCGGGAAACTTCACCTCCACCACACGCAATGGCGCACGCGAAACCGCCACCCTTACCTGACCCTCAATCTCCACCACCCGCGCCCTCGGCAATGCATAAGCCGTCACCATCGCATCCAACAACGGCTCATGCCGGGCCATTGAAAGCTCCAGGCCAAACTCCCGCAAAGTGAACCACGCCATCTTCCCCCGCACCGGTGTCGTCCGCCCATCGCGTTCCTCCAATCCCGTCGTCTTCAGCGGCGACACGCGCCACCCTTCATCAAAATCCACCGCCACATACCCCGCCACTCGCGACGCCTCCTTCACCTCCACATTCCCCAATTCCAACACTGCCGAACCGCCCGCCAAATTTGGTAATTCCGGCCGCGTCCGCAAAGTGTAAACCGTCTTTGCACCCCGCGTCAGAGCCTTCGGCCACATGATCTCAATGCCCACTTGCCCCACCCGTTTCCACTGCGGCTTCAGTTCACACGCCGTCTCCATTCCAATGAACTTTTCCCCTATCGGCAACGTCAGCAACGTTCTTCCCACCCCGCCTTCCTCGCCATGAAACGTCAATGTTCTTGTCAACGCCACCTCATGCTGACCCAGCTTCGCCAGCAAATCCGCATCCACCGAAAACCGGTCCCCCAACCTCCGCACCTTCGCCATCACTTTCTCCGGCATCACTGCAAATCTTATCCCCATCACCGTCGGCTCCGCCATCACCGCCGGCTTCGCTGCAGCCATCGCTCGATCATGCTCAGTCGGCACAAACAATTCTCCATCTTCTTCATCCCAACCCGAACTCTCCACCCCCTCTTGCAGCACCAGCATCAACCTGAACCAACTCTGACCCGCCCCTCGCAATCTCGGCACATCCATCGCAAAATCTGCACGCCCACCCACTCCAACCGGCAGCGATTTACTCAATACGAAATCTAAACCATAAAGCTTCGATCCGCCCACTTTCCGCACTTCCACGACACCGCCCTTCTGCACCCACACAATCTCCGAGCTTCCCGAGGCACGAACCTGCAACACCTGAGCCTCCGGATCAGGCAGATCAAACACCAGCATGTCAGCCGGCGACCACGCATTCATGAGGAAAACTGTCTGCACCTTGGTCACCACCTCCGTCGTGCTCACCTCCGCCACCGCCAAGCTTCTTGTCACCACCTTCTCTTCATCTGCCTCGGTCAATTTGCCCTCCCGCCACTTCAACAGGATTGTCGAATTCTCGCCGCGTCCCTGTTCACCCGGCACCACCCGCTTCGTGCCATCCAACTCCGTCACAATCTCGTTCCACAAATCCACCCCTTCTCCCGGCGCTACCAGCAATGAACCAGGATTGCCAAAAAACGGCACCTCCACCACCGGAAATCCAAGTTTCCTCTCCACCGGCAACACCATCACCATCTGCACCACATGCCTGCCCCTCCCCCGCACCGCGACCACCCGCTCCCCCCCGTCCTTTGCCGCCATCGTTGCGCCCACCCCACCAAACGACTGCAACAAAACCGAATCCGGCCAACCCGGCAAAACCACACTCGACCAGCCCTCCTTCAAAGCACTCACCGTCAACTCCACCTCAAGCGCCAAACTCTCCGCCCCTGCCGTCGGAGCCGCTTTCATCTTCACTGACTCCAGCACCGCATCCACCGGTGGTTTTTCTTCCTCCTCCTCACTCACCACTCCCGCATCACGAACCAGCCGTTCATAAGACTCCCGATCCAGCAGCACCGCATTCGGATGCGCCTTCAAAACGGTTTCCAAATCCTCCGACGGCACCCACACCTCACGCCGCTCCGGCTTCTTCGCGACCGCCCCCTCCTCCGCCCACAGCCCTCCCGCCAGCGCCAGCCAACCCGCCCCAGCCAACAAACTGATTCTCGTCAAAGTCTTCATAACAAAACCCCGCTAAAAACCCCGTCACGTCACTTCACTTCCTTGGACGCTTCCTCCTTCGACTCCACCATGGGTGCCGAAGCCACCACCACCCCAGCAGCTTGCGTTCGACTTGATCGCGACCACCGAACGAGTAGCCACAGAAATGCCAGTCCCCCCATCAGCAGCGTCAACACCCCAACGATCCCCACCAAACTCGGCTCCCTTGATGCAAGAGCAATCATCCACGCCAGGCCCAAAAACAAAAACCCACCCGTAACCACCACCGCAGCCATTCCACTTCCCGCCAGCGCCCTGAACATCACCGGCACCCCCAGCGCCAGCCATAACCCTGTCACCGCCAGCAGCCCCAACAAACCCGCCTGCACCACCGCGCCATTCGCCGCCCCCACCATTCCCGTCAGCAAGACCGCCACCACTCCCCCCACGCAAACGAACACGACCTTGCGCTGCAACGGCGACTTGATCAAGGCCACCCCACTTAGCAACACCACCAGGAACATCACGCCCTCATAAAAATACGACAGCTTCCTTGAGCGAAATCCCACCTCAATGGCATCCGGTGCTCCCAACCGATGCAATTTGAAATCCTGCCCCTGCGTCGGAACCCTGAAATCAAATGCCGCTTTCTGTTGCTCAGAAATCGCCGGAGCCGGTTGCCAGGCATCCGATGGCTGAATCAGCTGCGGACCAAAACTCGGAATCAATGAATCCAGCACCCGCCGCACCCGGCCCCATCCACGATCCCGCAAACTCTGCGTCATGGCACTTTCAAACCCCGTGTAATCCTGACGCTCCGGCAAAAACAACTGCGCATGCGACTCCATCACCACCCCCACATTCGCCAGCTTAGGAGGCAGAATCGTGAACGTCCCCGACATCCCCATTTTCTCCCCCGGCTTCACACTGGGCATCTCATAGACCAGCCGCACCGGCAAACTGCGGCTCGTTGACCCCGCACCCGCCGGCAGCCTCACGAGCAGATCATCCGACCCCTCACGCTTCATCGGCTGCTGCGTCGTTCCATCGACAAATACATCACTCACCAATCGCGCCCCTTTCGGCAGTTCCACCGCAAGAAACTGCTGCGCATTGTTCCGCACCCAATAAATCATCTCCGTCGTCTGCGCCCCATCCGTCGCCACCGCACTCGTCAGAATCGCGTGCGTCACCACCGCCTGCGGCACCGCAATGTAAGCATTGCGCGTCACCTCCAGCGCCAGCTTCACCGCCTGTGATCTGGACTTGAACGCCAGCAAAACCCCCGGCCTGCTGATCTGCCGATGCAACTCCGCTGGATCAATCTCCTCCAAATTTTCCACTTTATAATCGCGAATCTCCAACGCATCCTCCTTCACCACCGCCACCTGCGCCGTCTCCTGAAACGACCCCGGCACATGCACCGCGAGGAACTCCAGCGCCTTGCCCGATTCAGCCGGCAGGGGTTTCTCAACGCTCAACGACAACGAAAATTGATTCATGCGTTCGCTCCTCAAGATCACCTCCCAAAACGCAAACCCCTCCGCGCCTGGCAACTCCTTCTTCATGGCTTCAGACGCCTGATAATTCTTATCAATCTCCTTCACGCCCGGATCCACAAAACGAATGTCCCCCTCCACCGACTTGGGCACCGCCAGCACAAACCGGTCTGTGCCCGCATAAGCCACATCAAATGCCAGTGTCCACGAATGTCTCAGCGACTGCTCCCGCGCCTCCACCAACGTGAGCACCTCCACATTCACCTGCGGTTCCCGCGCCTTGAAACCCAATGTCCCTGCCGTCTTTATTTCATCCCGATATCGAAACGCCAGCGTCAATTCCGTCCCCGTGGATACCGACAAACCCGAAGCTTCGACTTTTTGTGGTGATGGGATGAGCCCAGGTGGTCCCCCGAATGGATCTCCGTTCATTGACCGCGGCGCGGCGATGTCCAGAGACGACACATCATCCTGCCGCAAATCTCCCAACAACTTCGTGCTCACCTCCAAACTCGTCTGCACTGCCACGCCCACCTTTGCATCGTGTCGTGTCACCTCCAGCGGCACCAATACCGGCACCGCCACCTCCTCTGTCGCTCCTCCTCTCACCGCCTGCGCCCGCAATGTAAACGCCACTTCTCCCAGCATCTGCTTGTCGAATTTTACCACCAAGGTCGATCCCTCCACCGCCCAGCGATCCGCCTTCATCCCCATCACCTCCCAGCCTGACCAGCCCGAAGGCAAATTCATCCGTGACTCGAAAATCCCCACCCGACGGATTGCATACTGAAACCTCGACTCCAACTTCATTGACTCCCTGTTCACCGTCAGCAGTGTCACACTGTCCACATCCACCTGAGCCTTCGCCTCCGCCACGCTCAATGTCAGCTTCGCCGGAAGTTTCAAAAACCGGTAACCTCCCACCGCTGTCAAAGCGGATTCCTCCCCGCCGGTTTGTGTCTGCTGCACCATCCCCTCAGCCGCCTTTGGCGTTACATCCAGATGCCCTTCCGCCAGCACGCCGATCTCACCCCGCTGCTGCGCCGCCCCCTCCACCCCGATCTCCGGCACCACCAGTTCCCCAGGCAGATTGGGCAGTGCTGCTTCCAAGACCAAATTGATTTTCCACGCATCCTTCACCGGCTCATTCGGCGTCAACGTCAGACGCTGACCTTCGCCCGCGGTCTCCAAATTCCAATCCTTCAATCCGGCCCCGGCCACACTCATTACCTGTTGCCCGGCAGGAACCGTTAACACCACGTTCGGAACCGCCGCCCGCAGAATTCGCAGGTCCAGCTCCGATTTTGTCACCAAGGAACCCGCCTGCACCTCCGCCTTGATCTGATTCGACACCAGAATCAACGGTGCCAATGCCGTTTCCGCATCCCGCTTTTGCCAATGGATGTCAAACTTGCCCCCACTTCCGACAAAAAACGCCAGCTGGGTATCCGCTCCCTCTTCACGGGCGGTATAAGCCGCCGCCGGATTCACCTCAAACGCCCATCCATTGCCCGGCACCAGCATGTCAAAACGGCTCACCGTTGCCTTTGGCAACACCAGGGTCACCCCCTGCTTCCCTGCCACGCGTTTGACCGCAGCATACATTTTCAGCTTTAACTCATAGCGACCTTTGTCTGGCAACAGCACGTCATAACCTTCGGCTCCCGCCTTCAGAATCGCCTCGCCCGTATCCGCCTCTGCCAACCCCATCGGCGTGTTTCCACGGGTCAGCGGTAAACTCAGCCACCCCTTTTTGAAGGACTCTACCGTCACGACCGCATCAATCACCAAGGTCTCGCCATCCCTCCTGGCCCGGTATTCCGCTCGCGATACCACCCCATCCTGCGGCGGCTTCACCTCTTCCGTCACACGTTTCAAATTCAGCTCTCCCCACAACTCAAGAAACTCCTTGTAGGGCAGAAACACCCCTTTGCCGCCATCATTGAACACCTTCTCCAAGTCTTCATAAGGCACGTAAATCGTTCGTTCTCTTTCCCGCACCGGCCCCGGTAAAGCTTCAATCGCCGGAGCCGGAACAAGAACAGGAACCGGAGCCGGGACAGGAATCGGAGGGCCAGCCAAATCCTGGGCCACCATTCCGGCTGTAAAAACTGCAATACCAACTATTGGTGCAAAGATCGTGCGCATCATAAACGTGGGGAAGATACCGTTGCCAAGCGACTGGCTCATAAAACCAGCAACGGTTGGCGAGCACCACGCAAGAATCGTAAGAATCTTGTAAAATCCCGCACCCAATATCAAGCCTCCAATTTTCCCAATCCAGGCTCAAGGCACCTAAGTGGTTCAAAGTGAGACCAATCCGAGCTTGATCAATCTATGTTGCCAAGTCGGGAAACAAACGTCCGACCGTATCAGCCAAACCACGATCTCGCCTTAATTCGAGACCATCGCACCCGTTCTCGCTGGAACGGGAAGTTTCCAGGAAAAGCGCACTTCGAGGTCTTGAACGGGGACGCTGCCGTCACTCCATTCCCAGGCTTCGCGGCGGTAATTTTGCACCAAACGACGATAGTTGGTGAAGGTCAGTTCCAGAGACTGCCAGCCACCGTGGTTGACGCGGATTTCTGCCTGATCTTCCAGCCAGCGACGCAGACGAAAGAGAGCCAAATAACAAACCGGTTGGCAGGTTTCGCGAACGGTGCAGAAAGCCTGAACGGCTTGCCGCGCAGGACCGCCCTGCAACAAGACTGAAATCATGTCGAGCACGGCGTCCGTGCGCACGGAGGAAGCGGCCACTTCTTCATGCGTCAAAAGGGAGCGCAGATGCGCCAGCCCAAGGAAATGCGGATGATTTACGCCCACCGTCGCGTTGGCAGCAGTCGTGGCGCGGGTGTTTTCGCTGGCAGAAATGGAAGGGGCCGTTTGCATTTGCAGGTCAGTCACTTATTCAATCATTTGTGAGACGATGTCTCAGTATCACTACAACTCCTTTCAAAATACGCCCGTCGCAAGCGGTTTTATCAAATTATCTTGCGACTCATTCTAAGCAAGTCGGCCTTCCAACAGCTGCGACCTCCAAAAAGTCTCTTCTGCGTCGCTTGCGGTGTCGCTCAAGCCGATGCTGATGCACAATTCGCCACGCTCGTCGTAGGCTTCAATATTCCATCGTTCGCCTTCCGGTGTGGGCAGGCAAACCACCCAGGTTGACCAAGCGCCGCCGTCGCCACAGCGCATGGTCAGTTGGGTTTGCGGACTAAAAAATGTCAGGCCGCACCCGCAAAAGCTTGCCCGGCTGAGGGTGCAGTTGGCGGGCATGAACACGGCACGATTGCGCACGGCGAATTCCATCCAGCCACGCCGCGCCGTCATTTGCTCCAGCAACAGGCGATCCACCTGGGGTTGCAACTGCCAGGCAAACGAGCCTGCTGCCGCTTTCAAGCCGGACAATCGGGGCACCATTGCCAGGCCAGGGAAATATCGGCCTGGGCGGGTGCGTGCCAATCCTTCCCACAGCGGTTTAACCTGCTTCCAGTCGGGCAGGGGAGCCTCCGTGGGGTCGGACGATTCGACAGGGGTCGGCGTTCCCCAAGCGGTCGCCACTGCATGCGTTCGCACCAGTTGTTCGAAGGCGTCCAGATCGCTGTCCTCGGTGATCATGATTTTTAGACAGCCGGTTCCATCGCGGGTGGAAAATTGCAGACTGGCCATTTGCTGGCCATCGATCTCATCCACCACGGCCATGGCCGAACCCAGCATGCCGCTGCGGAGTTCCGTTCCGGAATGCAGCTCCACGAGTTCGTAAGTGCCAGGAATGCGCTGGAAATCCACCCGTGGCCAGACGGTGGCGAGGTTCAACGGGCCCGATCGGACACTTGCCAACACCGCGCCAAGCTCACGCAGTCCTCCAAGCATCAATTCCCAGCGCGTGTCCAGACGCACCATGGTGGATTGGGAGGATTCGCCCATCAGCCAGAGGCCCGGACACGACTTGCGTAGGTCGAACGTGCCCGCGTCGAAACTATAGGCCACCCGCGGTGGACTGGAATCCATAAGAAAGAAGATGGGAGGTGGAGCTGAGGGAGCGATCAGGCAGGAACGGCCTGATCTTCCGCGAGGGCGGCGAAAACACCGGCGATCCACTCATCACATGGGGTGTCGTAGTCGGTGTCGCATTCCACCAAGGGGTAGAAACGCTTGGCCCCGGCTTTTTCCAAGGCGGCATCGTAATCGTGACCGCACTTGCAAAACTGCTCATAGGAAGTGTCGCCCAGTGCCAGCACCGAGAACTTCAAATGGGAAAAATCTTTGCCACCTTCAACGACCACTTCTTCATAGAGCGCTTCCGCGCCGTCGGGTGGTTCGCCGTCGCCGTAGGTGCTGGTGATGATCAAGGCGATGTCATGTTCTGCAAGAACGCTCGCATCCGTCTCCGCCATGCTGACCAGGGAAGGGGTGAAACCACGTGCACGCGCCAGTTTGCCAGCTTTGTCTGCACAGTATTCTGCATTGCCGGTGACGCTTCCGAAAAGGATGAGTAAAGATTGGCTCATAGTTTGAATTAAACGCAAAGGATCACAGAGTCCATACGAGATCGCGCAAACTTTGCAACTCATTCTCAATAGAGCCATGGATTTTCTTCCAGACTGTCTATCAAGCAGGTTTTTTAAGCCCATGAACGCTGTAGCGCATGGGTAAATCCGGCTCCTTCGGTGGTTATGGTGGG
The DNA here is from genome assembly GCF_005780165.1 of Phragmitibacter flavus. Lineage (NCBI taxonomy): Bacteria > Pseudomonadati > Verrucomicrobiota > Verrucomicrobiia > Verrucomicrobiales > Verrucomicrobiaceae > Phragmitibacter > Phragmitibacter flavus. The sequence goes on from NZ_VAUV01000001.1 coordinate 424,731, forward strand.
CGGCTCCATGCGGGTCATGTCGTTGTGGATGAAGGCAGTCGAAGTGGAGGAAGAGGGACGCGGTCGAGGGTGTTGAATGGAATGGTGAGCATGGCAAAGTAGGGGGCCATGGCTTTGGAGAACGGGCCGTTGAGGAAGAGGCGATCGAGAAGCAAGTCGCGCAGAGCGCTGGCGGGTTTGCCCTGCCAGGTGCCGAGCCACATGCCGCGTCCGGCGCGGGCGATGGCAATGGAAGCGGCGCGGCGGCGATAGCGATTGTAGGCGTTGAACAGCGGTTCGTGAGCAGCGTGACGGCGCAGGATGGAGTCGAGGGCGTCAGCAAGGAATTCGGCATCGGCAAAGCCGGTGTTCATGCCCTGACCGCCGATGGGGCTCATGACATGCGCGGCATCGCCAAGCAGCAGGACGCGGCCCTCATGGTAGCGCACGCAATTGAGCCGGCGTGGGGTGAAGATGTTTTGGTTTTGTTGATCAGACGCGGGAACGATGAGTCCGGTGCGTTGCTGCACGATTTCGCTGATCAATCCAGCAGGTGCGGAATCGAGGCGCTCGGGAGTTTGCACGATCCAGCGACGCTGACTGTTGGGCAGGGGGAAGGATTCGATGGAGCCGCGCGAGGTGAAATAGAGGTGGGCTTCAGCGCCGAGATCGCTGCGGTCGATGAAGTCGCCCATGACAAAATGGCAGCGATACGATTTTCCCTCGGTGGGGATTTTTAGGATGTCGCGAACGCGGCTGCGGCTGCCGTCGCTGGCGCAGAGGTAGTCGGTGGTGACGGAGTGCGTGGTTCCGTGATGAGCGTCGAGATAGCGAATTTCGCAGTGATTGGAGTCTTGCGCTACGTGGGTGATCTCCATTCCGCTCAGTGCGGAGACGGAAGGATAAGAGGTGAGTTTTGCTTTGAGCAAACGGATCGTTTCGGATTGAGGCAGGGAGAGAATGAAACGGTAATCGTCGGGGATGTCGCGAAAACTCATGCAGCCCAACCGACGGTGTTCGCCGTGAATGATGCAGTCGACGACCTTGACGCCTTGATCGATGAACGATTTGGCAAGATCGAGTTTTTCCAGGATGTGCAGCGATGGCGGGGTGATGCCGATGGCATGAGAATGGATGATGGGTTCAGTGCGCTTTTCCAGAAGAAGAGTGCGGATGCCTCGTTGACCAAGCAAACAGGCCAGCAGCAAACCGACGGGTCCGGCACCGACAATGATGGCTTCGCAGTGGGGCGCCTTCATGCGATGACCAGTTCATCGGGGACCGTTTCGATTGCCTCGCTGATGGTGGGTCCGCCGCAGCGTTCAAGCACGGCGGATTCGACCGTGAGGCCGGGACCAAAGGCGAGGGCGCAAACCTTTGCCTCGGGAGTTTTGGCGTTTTCCAGCATGGCTTTGAGGACGAAGAGGACAGTCGCGCTGCTCATGTTGCCGTAATCGCGCAGGATGGCACGTGGGATGTCCAGCGCGTCTTCGGGAAGGGCGAGCGAGTGGGACACCTTGTCGAGAATCGCGCGACCTCCGGGGTGCACGGCCCACTCATTGATGGCGGAGAGCTCAATGCCACACTCAAGAAGCATGGTTTGCAACACGGGTTCAAGTTGGGTCCCAAGGATGTCGGGAACATAACTGCTGAGGACGATGTTGAAGCCATGATTGCCGATTTCCCAGGCCATGTGGGTTTCGCTGTTGGGGACAATGCAGGAACGAAAGCCATTGAGCCTGAAGGCGGGTTGGTGGGCATCGGGTTCGCGGGCACTGACGATGGCGGCGGCGGCACCGTCGGCGAAGAGGGAGTTTGCCAGAAGATTGTCAGGCTGGGCATCGAGTTGCATGTGCAAGGTGCAGAGCTCCAGGCACATGACCATCACCACGGCATCCGGATTGGCCTCGCAAAATTGGGCGGCCATGCGCAGGGCGGGGAACGCGGCGTAGCAGCCCATGAAGCCGACAGTGTAACGCTCGACACGGTCAGATAATCCGAGTTCGCGAATGATGTGGAAGTCGGGTCCGGGATTCGCAAAGCCGGTGCACGATGCGAAGACCAAGTGGGTAATTTCTTCGGGCGCGAAGTCGCTTTCAAGGAGGATTTTGCGTGCCAGCTCGACCGACATGGAGCGGGCTTCGGTGGCAAAGACCGCATTGCGCTCGGCGGTGCCAGGCGCGAAGGGGATGCCCTGAGAATCGTTTTGGAAGAGAGTGCCGCCGGTTTCGCTGCGGAAATCGTCAAGCACGCTGTAACGGGTGTCGATGCCGGAACGGTTGTAGACGGCGTGGATCATGCGGCGCGTCTTTTCATCGCCAGCCCATGACTTCATGCGGTCGCGAACAAAATCCTGCCGATATTTGCAAGTCGGTGTGAGGGTGGAGAGGTGGTGGATGAATGCAGGCATGGGGTTGGTCGGGATCAGGCACTCACGCGGTTGAGGGTGATGGTGGCACGCACCTTGATGGTGTCGCCAACGCGAATGACCAGCAGCACCGAGGGCACTTTGATGTTGCTGGTTTTCAGAGAGAGATCGAAAGTCACATCGAAAGTGACCTGCTTGTTGTTTTTGGCGGCCTTCCAATTGCTGATGGTGCCTTCCACTTTTTGAGCCTTGCCGAGCAGGGTGAGTTCGAAGGGAAGCGTCTGGGGCGGGATCTCGCCGGTGAAGGCGGTGTCGAAGCTGGCGGTGATGAGGGGGAAGGAGCCGACCTTCATTGACTCGCGCATTTTTTTGTCGCGATCAGGTTCGGCAGTGTCCATGGCAGTGGCTTTAACTTGTGCCGCGGCCTTGAGGGACTTGGGTTGCTGATGGTCGTCGATGTCGACGGTGGCAATGAATGGTTCGGTCGCCACTTTGCCAGACCACTCATGGAGTGTTGAAGTGCCGGAGAAAGTGATGTCGCCGGTGCCTCGCCACTTGGTGGTGGTATCGGCGAAGATGGGGCTGGCAAGACCAAGCCAGACGGTGGCAATCGCAATGGCAGTGAGGATGGGATTCATACGAAGAGGGAAAGTGGAACTGGGTCAGTGGATGGATAGAGCATTTTCAAGTCCACGACTTAGTGATGCGTAGACATGAGGCGCACAGATTCCGCCAATGATTCATTCATGAAGCGATCAAAACACCGGCTTCGCGAAAGGCTTTTTCGGCGGCGGCAAATTCGATGTGTGCCAGTTCGGCGGCACCGTCAGCGGCGAGCAGTTCGCCAAGGCGTTGGCGCGTTTGTGCGGCGGGGATGGGGGCACCCATGTCGAGCCATAGACGCACGGTGTTGCGAAATCCAGCGATGGCGGCGGCGGTGCGGCCTTCAGCGGCGGTGAGTTCGGCGCGGGCACCTTCCACCAGGGCCTTGAGGGCGGGCGTGGAAATGGTGTCCGGGGAGGCGTCAATCTCGGCGAGGGTTTTTCGGGCGAGATCGAGATCACCCGCGCGGGCGGCGATGACGATCCAATGAGAGAGGGCCCGGCCGCGACGGGAGTTGCACGAGTAGGAGTTTTCAGCGAAGGCGCGGGACAGTCTTTTGAGCGCTTCCTTGGGCTGGCCTTCGGCGAGTTTGAGCTGGGCGAGTTCGAGTTGCGCATCCCAGCCGAGTTCCATGGTGGTGGTGAACGCGTGCTGGGCACCGGCAAGATCGCCTTTGGCAAGCAGGGTTTCGCCAAGGCAGCGCCAGACTTCGCCTTCCACCCACGGGGAGTGTTTGGCGAGAATTTCGATGCAGGTGCGGATTTCCTGTTCGGCTTCCTCAAGTTTGCCTTGAATGGTGAGCAACTCGGCGCGGTGCAGGCGGCACAGGCCGTTGTAGCTGATGGGGCCCAGGTGGTCGCCCCAACGGGTGAACTGATCCGTCCATTCGGAGGCACGCCGCCAGTCGGAGCGTGTCATGCAGGTGTAGATAAGCGCGCAGTAGATGATGCCGCCTGCCCAGGGACTGAGTATGCGGGCACTGACGGCGGCCCCGGCTTCCTCGAGGGCGGCCATGGCGGAGGGGATGCGGTTGAGGAAGAGATGGATTTCGCCGATGCTGACGAGGCCGAGCGTTTCGAGGTCGGCGTCGTGAAGATGTTCGCCGATGGCGCGGGTGCTTTCGGCGAGAGCGAGGGCGGTGTTAAGATCGTTTTCTGCAATGGCGAATCGGTGACCGAGGTAGTCGAGGTAACCCTGTTCGCGGCCTGGCGGTTGATCCACCAGCAGGCGCCTGGCCTTGTGATACCAGCCTTTGGAGAGCGCGGCATCCCGCCATTCCATGCGAATGTGCGCGAGCAGGGTTGCGGTCCAGGCGGCGCGTCGTCGTTCGCCTTGATCGATTAACTGGGCAAAGGCTTCTTCGAGCGGGGCGATGAGAGTTTCATCACGTCCGCCGGTCTGCACTTTTTGGGCCCACTGTTGAAGAGAGTGGTCGTTGAGCGCGAGCAATTGGTTGGAATTGGGATCTGGCTTGGGCGGAATGACGTCGTCGGCGGCGGGGTCAAAGCAGAAGCGATAGCCATGGCGTGGAAAGGTGCGAATGACGTCGTCGGCTCCGGCTTGTTGGAAGGTGGAACGCAGAAGGCTGATGGCGCGTTGCAGGGCTCCGTCGGCGACCATGACATCGGTCCACACGGCATCGAGCAGTTCATCTTTGGGCACGACGCGGTCGCGATGGCGCACGAGATGCACCAGCAGGTCGAAGATGCGTGGTTGCAGCGGTTGTGGTTTGCCATGCACCCGCAGTTCGCGCTTGGGCTCGTCGATTTCGATGAACTGGAAGCAATGCAACATGGTGGTTTGTTTAAGGGACATGCGGCCGTGCGACACGGCATGAATGAAATAAGGAAATGATAAGGTGGGGCGAAGGATTTGTGTTTCTCGATGAGGTAGCATCATCGCCCAAACCAAAACTAATTCCATCTTATGTGCATTGCTTGTGAAACCCAATTGAATCCTGAAGACCTCAATGCGTTCGGTGAACGCTTCCTCAACATCATGAACTCGGCCAATCTGGCGATGATGATGTCCATCGGATACCGCACCGGATTGTTCGAAGTCCTACGTGAAATCGGACCTTCCACCAGCGCGGAGCTGGCGAAGAAGGCAAACCTTAACGAACGTTATGTGCGCGAGTGGCTCGGCGCGGTCACCACCGGTGGCATTGTGGAGTGCGACGACACCGGCTCGGTGTTTACGCTGCCTGCCGCTCATGCCGCCATGCTGACGGATGCCGATGGACAAAACGTGGCGTATCTGACCCAGTTCATTGCGGTGCTCGGTGCCGTGGAGGATCGCGTGGTGGAGTGTTTCCGCAAAGGAGGCGGGGTGCCGTATTCGGCGTATCCACGTTTTCATGAAGTGATGGCAACGGACAGCCATCGCAATGTGGTGGAAGCTTTGGAAGATCGCATTTTGCCGTTGATGCCGGAGATGACGGAACGACTCGAACGAGGCATTGAGGTGCTGGATGTCGGCTGCGGGCAGGGTCGTGCGCTTTTGGAACTGGCCCGATTGTTTCCGAACAGCCAGTTCACCGGCTTTGATCTTTGTCCAGAACCCGTGGCCTGGGCGCGGGCCGAGGCGGTCAAACGTGGGCTCAGCAACGTGACTTTTGAGATCCGCGATTTAACCACTTTTCATGAAGACGCACCGCCTGCTGCGTTTGACTGGATCACCGCTTTTGATGCGATTCATGACCAGGCGCGTCCCGATCATTTGCTGGCGGGCATCCGTCGTGCCTTGAAGCCTGATGGGTTGTTTTTGATGCAGGACGTCGGAGCCTCCAGCAACATCGCGGACAATCGGAACCATCACCTTGGGCCATTGATTTACACGGTTTCTTGCATGCACTGCATGACGGTTTCGCTTTCGCAGGGCGGACTTGGAGTGGGCACCGCGTGGGGAGAGCAGATGACGCGGGAGTTCCTGTTCAATGCGGGCTTCAGTGACGTGGACCGCCATCAGTTGGAGCACGACATCATGAATTATTATTATGTGGTGAAGCCGTAAGTGATGGGTTGATTTGCAGAGGGCGGCTTTGGCTGCCTTGGTATGGTAAGGAGTGCGGACATTCCTGTCCGCTTGGGTATTTTGGGTTAAGACTGAGGTGGACAGGAATGTCCACCCTCCTTGGATGAAAGGCTCAAAAATGCGGCCTCGGGGGCGATTTGATCGGTGGTGATGGCGTTACCGAGGATTTCGCCGATGGCGATGGAAAGTTTAAAACCGTGGCCGGAGCAGCAGGAGGCGAGGAGGACCTGGGGGTGTTCGGGATGGAAACCGATGAGGAAGTTCTTGTCAGCGGCGTCGGTGTAGAGACAGGTTTTTCCGTGTTGGACAGGGCCGATTTTGTTGGGGAAGGCGCGGGCGAGAAAGGGGGTGAGGTTGGCGTCGTCGTCGGGGTGGATGTTGAAGTCGCGATCTTCGGGTTGGTCGAGGTAGGTGCCGCCGCTGTCTTCGGCGCTTTTCATGGTGGTGTTGTCGAGGGTGGGGAAGCCGTAGAAGTCGGAGCCCTGGCTTTTCCAAATCCACACAGGGGTGTTGGTGAAGGTCGCGGGGTCGTTGAGTTGGTGCCAGAAGAGGACTTTGCGGCGGACTTTGAGGGGGATGCCGAGTTTGGCGAATTCGGGGGTGACCCAGGCGCCGGTGGTGAGGATGAGTTTCTGGGCAGTAAGGACGCGTTGGTTGGTGGTGAGGCGGACGCCGGTGCCGTCGGGTTCCCAAGTGAGCAGGCGTTCGCCGGTGAAGAGGGTGGCTCCGTGTTGGGTGGCGAGTTGGGTTTGGGCGCGGATGCAGGCTTCGGGGCGGAGGTAGCCGCCTTCGGGATCGAAATAGACAAGGTGGTTGTCCGGGATGTTGAAGGCGGGATAGCGGGCGCGGGTTTCGGCGGCGGTGAGGCGTTCGTGAGGAAGTTGGTTGACGTCAAAGCAGCGTTGCAGCCCGGTCATGAAGGAACTGCCTTCTTCTCCGATACAGAGCAGGCCGGTGAGGTGGAGGAGGGATTGCTGGATTTCGGTCTCGAGTTTGCGCCAGAGGTGATAGCTGCGATGGAGAAGCGGGACGTAGTCGGGGTGGAGGAAGTAGGCTTTGCGGATGATGCGGGTGTCGCCGTGGGAGCTGCCCTGGTCGTGGCCGGGAGGGAAGGGGTCGATGCCGGCGACGCGCAGGCCTTGGGCGGACAAGTGGCGGAGGGTGGCGGAACCCATGGCACCGATGCCGGCGATGATGACGTCGAAGGAGGTGGACATGGGGGGGAAGTTTAACCACGAATGGACACGAATTTACACGAATGGGATGAGGTGACTTTATCTGTGTCTATCTGTGTTCATCTGTGGTATTGGAAATTTTTAGTTTCTAACTCAGAAACCACAACCGAGTGAAGCGAGATAGCTAGCCACAGGCTACCCGAAGGGTGAGCGAAGTGAAGCAAATGGACACAGATAAACACAGATGTCTGACTGGGAAATGCCTGCCATTCAGAACATTCGTGTCTATTTGTGTCCATTCGTGGTTCGTCTCTTCTGGCTTAGAACAAGGTTAAATACTGTTCTGTCTCCCATTTCGAAATCTGGCGGTGATACTCGTTCCATTCGCGCCATTTGACGCTGAGGAATTCGCGGGCGATGGGGCCGAGGGATTCGGCGATGACGGTGTCGGTTTCCAAGGCGGTGAGAGCTTCCTTCAAGGATTGCGGAAGGGTGTTTAGGCCGCGCTTATAAATGTCGTCGCGCGACATGGCGTAGAGGTTGCCGAGGTTGGGGTCGCCGACGTGAAGTTCATTGTTGATTCCATCCATGCCGGCGACGAGGTAGGCGGCGAAGGCGAGGTAGGGATTGACGGCGGCGGAGACGGTGCGGTCTTCGACATGACCGGGGCCGCAGATGCGCAGCATTTGGGTGCGGTTGTTGTCGCCATAACTGATGAAGGCGGGCGTCCAGGTGAAGCCGGAGCGGGCGCTGAAGAGGCCGGGGCCGACTTGCAGGCGTTTGTAACAGTTGGCGGTGGGGCTGGTGATGGCGCAGAGGGCGGGGGCGTGTTTGAGGACGCCGGCGAGGAAGTGGTAGCCAAGCTTGGACATGCCGAGGCCGCGCGGGTCTTCTTCGTTGGTGAACATGTTTTCGCCGGTTTTGGCGTCGGCGAGATGGTAGTGGATGTGGGCGCCGCTGCCGGTGCGGTCGGCGAAGGGTTTGGCCATGTGGGTGGCGATGGCACCATACTTGGGGGCGACCTGGCTGGTCATCATTTTAAAGAAGGTGTAGCGGTCGGCGGTGGTGAGGGCTTCGCTGTAGTGGAAGTTGACTTCGTATTGGCCGTTGGCGTCTTCGTGGTCGGCCTGATAGACGCCCCAACCTAACTGGTTGCAGTAAGTGGTGATGTCTTGGAGATAACCGATGGCGGCGGAGATGCCTTTGAAGTCGTAACAGGGTTTTGCGAGGGTATCGACTTTGCCGGGGTCCCAGGGGGCGATGGTGCCGTCGGGGTTTTTGGTGATAAGAAAATGTTCGGGTTCGATGCCGATGTTGGCGATGAGGCCGAGTTTTTCTTTAAGTTGGTTGAGAACGCGTTTGAGGTTAGTGCGGGCGCAGTAGGCATAGGGTTTGTCGTCGACGAAGATGTCGGCGGCGAAGCGGGCGGTGTTGGGTTGCCAAGGTAGGGGGGTGTAGGTGTCGAGGTCGATGCGCGCCATCATGTCGTGGGAGTGCGGACCTTGACCGAGGCCCCAGACGGCGGCTCCGGCGAATCCGGCTCCGTCATCGGCGAGGGCATCAAGGGTTTCAGCGGGACACATCTTGACTTTGGCCGAACCGTGGATGTCAACGAATTGGGCGAGGAGGAACTGGACGCCGTCGTCGGTGAATTGGGAACGGAGAGTGTCGCGGTTTATGCTCATGGCGTCTTTGGTTGATGAAATTCTAGTTGCATTAAATGCAACATGGGGCAAATGAATTTCGTAGGTCATTTGCAGCCATGTGTGGAATCGTTGGATTATTTTTTAAGAACTCAGAGATGGAGCCGGAACTGGGCCATCATTTTGCGCCGATGCTGGAGACGATGTGTTCTCGCGGTCCGGACAGTGCGGGGTTTGCGGTGTATGACCAGGAATCGCGGGAGGGATGGTTCAAGTTATCGTTGTATCATCCGGAGCTGGGGTATGAGTGGTCGAAGGTGGCGGAAGGGTTGGGAGCGGTGGGGTTTGAGAAGGTGGCGAATCATGTGTTGATGGAGGTGCCGGAGCCGGACGGGCCGGTGTTGCAGCAGATGCAACTGAGGTGGCCGGAGGTGACGGTGATGAGTGCGGGTCGGCGGATTCAGATCATGAAGGACATGGGGACGCCGCAGGAGGTGGTGGAGCGTTTTGGAGTGCGCGGGATGCGGGGGAGTCACGCGATTGGGCACACGCGGATGGCGACGGAGAGTGCGGTGACGACGGCGGGGTCGCATCCGTTTTCAACGGGGATGGACGTGTGTCTGGTGCACAATGGTTCGTTGAGCAATCACAACCGGCTGAGGTTGAATCTGGAGCGTGAGGGGATGGTGTTTCACACGGAAAACGATACGGAGGTCGCGGCGGGGTATCTGGCGTGGCGGCTGAAGCAGGGGAAAAGTTTGCATGACGCGCTGGAGGCGTCGTTGCAGGATCTGGATGGGTTTTATACTTTTGCGGTGGGGACACACGATGGGTTTGCGGTGTTGCGTGATCCGGTGGCGTGCAAGCCGGCGGTGATGGCGGAGACGGAGGATTATGTGGCGATGGCGTCGGAATATCGTTCGCTGGCGGAGCTGCCGGGGGTGGAGAAGGCGAGGTTGTGGGAGCCGGAGCCGGGGGTGGTTTACAGTTGGTCGAGATGATGAGTGAGGTTTTATTTTTACTGATGATGAGCACGATTGAGAAACGCCGATGTGCAGGGTTTGATTTGGATGTGCAGTCGGTGCGCGATCTGAATGGGGCGTTGCATGCGGCGGTGGAACCGGGGGTTTGGGAGGTGATAAATCCGAAGGGTCGGCATGCGCTGGCGGTGGGTTTAACGTTGGCGCATGAGGTGCGGATCGTGGGGCATGCGGGGTATTATTGTGCGGGGATGAATCAGCTGGCGAAGGTGGTGGTGGAGGGGAATGCGGGAACCGGGGTGGCGGAGAACATGATGTCAGGGAAGGTGCATGTGATGGGCAATGCGAGTCAGAGTGCGGGGGCGACGGCGCATGGGGGGTTGCTGGTAATTGATGGGGATGCGTCGGCGAGGTGTGGGATTTCGATGAAGGGAATCAATGTTGTGGTGAAGGGTTCGGTGGGGCACATGAGTGCGTTCATGGGTCAGAGCGGAACGCTGGTGGTATGTGGGGATGCGGGCGATGCGTTGGGAGATTCGCTGTATGAGGCGAAGTTGTTTGTGCGCGGCAAGGTGGCGAGTTTGGGGGCGGATTGTGTGGAAAAGGAGATGCGCGCGGAGCACCTGGTGTTGTTGACCCGGCTGCTGCAAGAAGCGGGAAGTGGGGCGAAGCCGGAGGAGTTTCGGAGATATGGGTCGGCGCGGAAGTTATACCATTTCCATAGTGATCATGTGGCGAGTTATTAGGGAGACAGAAGACCGGAAGACAAAAGACAGAAGATGGCTTCCAGTTAGTGAGTAAATCAGGTCTTCTGTCTTTTAGTCTTGTGTCTTGTATCTCTTTCTTCTTATGAATCCTTCTTTGCGTGAGTCCCAGTTATTCAGTCGTGGTGTGATTCATGAGATTCAGCGGGCGGCTGAGGAGGGGATTTATGATATCCGGGGGTGGGGAACGAAGAAGGCGTTGCCGCATTTTGATGATCTGGTGTTTTTGGGAGCGAGCATGTCGAGGTATCCGTTGGAGGGGTATCGGGAGAAATGTGCGACGGATGTGGTGTTGGGGGATCGGTTTGCGAAAAAGCCGCTGCATTTGAAGATTCCGATCACGATTGCGGGGATGAGTTTTGGGTCGTTGAGCGCGAATGCGAAGGAGGCACTGGGTCGCGGGGCAAGTGAGGTGGGGACTTCGACGACGACGGGCGACGGGGGGATGACGGTGGAGGAACGGGGGCATTCGGACTTGCTGGTGTATCAGTATCTGCCGTCGCGGTATGGGATGAATCCGGATGATTTGAGGAAGGCGGATGCGATTGAGATTGTGCTGGGTCAGGGGGCGAAGCCGGGGGGCGGCGGGATGTTGTTGGGTCAAAAGATCAGTGACCGGGTGGCGATGATGCGGGATCTGCCGAAGGGGATTGATCAGAGAAGTGCGTGCCGGCATCCGGACTGGACGGGGCCGGATGATCTGGCGATCAAGATTGAGGAGTTGCGCGAGATCACGGATTGGGAGAAGCCGATTTATGTGAAGATCGGGGCTTCGCGGACTTACTACGATGTGAAGCTGGCGGTGAAGTCGGGGGCGGATGTGATTGTGCTGGATGGAATGCAGGGGGGGACGGGGGCGACGCAGGATGTGTTCATCGAGCATGTGGGGATTCCGACGTTGCCAGCGTTGAGGCAGGCGGTGCAGGCGTTGCAGGAGATGGGGATGCATCGCAAGGTGCAGTTGATCATTTCGGGGGGGATTCGCAGTGGGGCGGATGTGGCGAAGGCGCTGGCGATGGGGGCGGACGCGGTGTCGATTGGCACGGCAGCGTTAATTGCGTTGGGGTGCAATCATCCGAAGTGGCAGTCGGATTACGAGAAGCTTGGAAGTGCGGCGGGATTTTATGATGATTACCAGGCGGGCAATGATCCGGCGGGGATCACGACGCAGGATCCGGCGTTGACGGCGAGGTTGGATCCGCTGGATGGGGCGCGGAGGTTGGCGAACTATTTACGCGTGTTGACGATGGAGACGCAGACGCTGGCGCGGGCGTGCGGGAAGTCGCATGTGCACAACCTGGAGCCGGAAGATTTGGCGGCGTTGACGATTGAGGCGGCGGCGATGGCGGGGGTGCCGCTGGCGGGGACGGACTGGATCCCGGGGAAGGGGAAGGGAATGTGAGGGATTTGATTTGGAGTGCGACGCTGGGCGACGCTTTGGATGTAGTTGAGAGCTTCGAAAGCGGTGCAAAGCCCCGCACTCCAAAAGGGGTGGACAGGGTTGAAGGCTGCCGCTAGAAGGGGCGGATGCCTGATGATTTGTTGAAGACTGTGCTGTTGCCGCTGGCGCTGATTTTGTTGATGGTGGGGATGGGGATGAGTCTGACGGTGGCGGATTTTAGACGGGTATTGTTTGCACCCAAGGCAACGTTGGTGGGGGTGTTTTTGCAACTGGTGATGCTGCCGGTGCTGGCGTTTGGGCTGGTGTATTTGTTCAAGCTGCCGGGGGAGCTGGCGGTGGGGTTGATGCTGGTGGCGGCTTGTCCGGGCGGGCCGACTTCGAACCTAATTTCGCATTTGTCGAAGGGTGATACGGCGTTGTCGGTGACGCTGACGGCGGTGTCGAGTGTGGTGACGGTGTTCACGATTCCCCTGGTGGTGGGGTTCGCGATGGAGCGTTTTATGGCGGGGGAGGCCGCGATTGAGTTGCCGTTTGGGAAGACGCTGGTGCAGTTGATGGTGGTGACGGTGATCCCGATTGCGGTGGGGATGTGGATCCATGCGGCGCGGCCCGGATTCAGTCAGCGGATGTCGAAGCCGGTGAATGTGATGTCGATGGTGTTTTTGGCGTTGATCATCATCGCTGCGGTTTTGAAGGAGAAGGATCTTGGGGCGCAGATCGCGGCGGTGGGTCCGGCGGTGGTGGTTTTGAATTTAGGCGGGATGGTGTTGGGGTTTGTGGCGGCGGGGCTGATGGGGTTGGTGAAGGCGCAGCGGATTGCGATTTCGATTGAGGTGGGGATTCAGAATGGGACGCTGGCGTTGGCAATTGCGTTGGGGTTGTTGGAGAGTGCCGGTTTGGCGGTGCCGGCGGTGGTTTACAGTTTGTTTATGTTTGTGAGCGGGGCGGTGATGATTGGGTGGTTTGGGAGGGGGAAGACCACGGTTCCTTGATGGCTCATTGCCAGGGCCAGGAAGTGCTGGGTTTGGCGGCGATGGGAACGGTGCAATGGATGGAGAGGTTGGGGTTGAAGAAGGGGTCTTGGGAAAGTTGGGTTTTCCAGCGGGTGACAAGTAGCTCGATGTCTTGGGGGTTTGGTTGATCGTAGCCTTGGAAGTGGGGCTGGGCTTCTTTGCGGACCAGCAACTGGCTGTGGGGGGTGAAGAGATTGCGCAGGTTGATTTCGCGCAGTTTGAGACTGAAATCGAGGGCGGCGGCGAGGGGGGAATGAAGGGTTTCGTTGAAACCTTGAACGCGTTGGAAGCATTCCTTGCGCACGGCGAGACAGGCGAGGGGAAGGGCGCTGACCTCCTGAACGGAATGGGGAGGGGAGGTGATGGTGCGCTTGGTGACGGGCCAGTGGCGGAAGGCGTGTGTGGCAAGGGTCGTTGGATTGATGGCGAGGCTGCCGTATTGCAGCGAGTCGTCTTCGTTGATGACGGCCCCACCGACGGCACCGATTCCGTCGCGGCTGGTCTGGCGGATGAGTTCGTCCAGCCAGTCGGATTGGGTGATTTCGGCTCCGGGATGGAGGAAGATGAGCAGGTCACCCGAAGCGGCGGCGGCGGCTAGGTTGAGGGCGGCAACGCCGGTGTTTTCAAGATGGAGCAATCGACACCCGGGATGCCTGGTGATGAGGTGCTCGAGGTAATCTTGAGTTTCAGGATGGGTGCCGGGATGGGCGATCAACAACCGTTCCGTCGGCGTGGGGGCCGCGTGTTTGATGTGGGATTCGATGAGGTTTTGCAGCCAATGGAGGGGTCCGTCGGTTGCAACGATGAGGGAGGCCAGGGGGGCGGGCTCGGGCAGGGGCCAGAGGATGCGCCAGCGGTGGTTTGGGGTGTCCTGAATGACGGCGCCCGGACAGGTTTGGTGAAGGTGTTCTTCGATGGAGCGGCGACCTGCATTGAAGGCGTAAGGTTTGGCGTTGACGGTGGACGCGGTGGAGGCTTCGAGGGTGCGCCAGTGGTAGAGGATGCGGGGAATGTGACGGACGCGATCAGGAGCGGAGCGGGCATAGGCACGCAGGGCGAGATCCCAGTCCTGGCTGCCTTCATATCCGACGCGGAAGCCGCCAATGTCGCGCAGCAGTTCGGTGCGGTAGGCTCCGAGGTGGCTGACGCAGTTTTGGGTGAGCAGGAGGTCGTAGTTCCAGCCGGATTTGAAGTAGGGTTCAAATCGAGAGCCGGTAAGATCGATCTTGTCTTCGTCGGTGAAAATGATGTCGGAAGTGGGGTGACTGGCGGCCTCCCAGGCGATGTGAAAAAGGGCGTGGCGGGGGACTTCGTCATCGTGATCGAGCAACACGGTGTAGGCTCCGTTGCAGAGTTCGAGTGCGGCATTGGAGCTTTGGCAGATGTGCCCGTGGGCTTCCATGAGCTTGAGTTTGATCCGCGAGTCGCTACGAGCGTAATGATTCAAGAGGCGACGGACGGCGGGCTGGGGGGAGCAGTCGTCGGCGATGCAGAGTTCCCAGTGAGGGTAAATTTGCTCTTGAATGGACTCGATGGTGCGGCGCAGCCAGTGGATGGGGGTGTTGTAGGTGGGAAGGAGGACGGAGAGAAGCGGCTTGGACGGGAAGCGGTCGAGAAACCGAACCATGGCCTGCAGTTCCGAAGGGGCGGGATCGCCATGGGCCCGGCTCCATTGTTCGTGCGGGGAGGGTTGATATTCCAATTCCAAATCCGATTTCGACTTGGACATGAAGATCGGCAGGTTGAAGGAGAGGAGGGGACGGCGAATGGCGACGTGACCGAAATCCTGCCACTGGGACTGGGCGTCCTTGTATTGCAGGACAAAATGATTCCAACCGCGCTGGAGGTTGACCTCGATGCGAAATCCAGAGCGGAGCGAGTCTGGGCGGTCGGGGTGAAGAGCGAAGACATCGGGACGAAGCTGGTTCCTGCGGGCGGCAAAGGTTTTCTTTTGGTGGACGGCGCGCAGTCCGTGAACCGTCAGATTTTCAGGTGGCAGGAACCAGCCATGAAGGGTGGAGGTGGGACTTTCTGCAATCGCGACAAAATCAGCAGGATGGTTGGGGGTGCTGACACGATGGGTTTTGCTGGGTTCGGCCCGTCGGGGGTAGAGTTCAACGGAGTAATGGAACCCCGCTTTTTCCACCACGCGGGCTGGCGGGTTTGGACACATTGATTGGGGTGAGGCGTTCGAACTTTGATGGGGGAGGGAGGAGTTCGATTGGGCGCACATGATGGGATATCCACCTTGGAATGGTGGTTCCGTCAAATCCAAAAAGCGCTTCGCGTTGGAGGGGCGAGGTCCGGTGGAGGGAATTAATGGCAGCAGCAGCTTGGGGGCTCTTCGGCGTCGACCTGGATGCTGTGTTTGGAGGGTGAGGGAGGGAGATGGATGGCGGGGTTGCGGTTGAAGAAGCCGGTGGGTTTCATGAGGAAACCGATGTAGCTGCAGGGCATCACAGGAAAATCTTCGGGGCGGACGACGTGGTGGGCGTTGAGGGTGAGCCAGCAGACGATGTTGGTGTTGTCGGTGGAACGGCCTTGCTGGATGAAGGCGGGGAGGCCGTCTTCGATGTCGGGATGGCGCTGGTTGGGGTAGTCACCGACGGCGTATTTCTCTTTTTCGTCGAAGGGGGTGACCCAGAAATGGTGGTCGATGTAGCCGGCGCGTTTGCGGACGGAGGAGGTTTTGCTGACGAAGGGGAAGGCGTTTTCGTTGAGCATGAATTTGTAAGCAACGGGTTCGCCGACAGCGTTTTTCACGTTGGGATTGACGACTTTCCAATAGCGGGCGGATTCGAGGGAGAGGTCGCGCGCGGTCTCGGTGGTGAGGGGGGTGGATTGGGCGTAGAAGGCGTTGCCGAAGGGGTTGTCGGGTCCGTCGGGTTCGGCGTGGGTGTTGACTTCGTGGGCGGTGTTGCCGAGTCCGTCGAGGGTCATGTCCATTCGCACGGAGAAGATGTGCTGGTGGATGGGGGCGTAGAGGCCGGGGGCGACGATGTTGCCGTATTTGCGTTTTTGGCCGACGGGTAATGCGCCGGTGTTGATGATGCCGGTGAGTTTGACTTCGTATTGGATGTTGCCGTCGAGGTAGAAATACCAGTAGAAGCCGTATTCGTAGTTGCCGACGGTGGAGATGAAGGAGACGACGAGGCGGCGGGAGCGGCGGAGTTCGGTTTCGTTGGTGCGCCAGTCGACGTGTTTCCAGAGGATGCCGTAGTCTTCCTCGTGGAGGCAGATGGCGTTTTTGATGGTGACGGGTTCGCCTTTGCTGTTCACAAGGTGGGCGTCGAAGTATTTGATGACGCCGAGGCAGTCGCAGCCGAGGGCGAGGGAGTTGGCGAGCATGCCGATGCCGTATTCGCCGCAGTCGAAGGCGTTTTTGCGGGCGTGGGCCTGGTCGGGGTCGCCGTAGGGGACGATCATGTCGACAAGCGAGGCGCGGTAGAAGATGGGTCGGGTGGTGCCGTCGTCGTCGTAGCTGACCTGGTGGATGACGAGGCCTTCGCGGGGGGTGAAGCCGACGCGGAGAGACCAGCCTTGCCATTGGATGAGGTTGCCGTCGGTGGTGAAGCCGGGTCCGTCCGGCTGGTTGATTTCGAGGTCGTGAAGGGCGGGTCGGAGTTTGGGGAGGAAGCGCGGGGCGTAGTTGCCGGGTTCGGGCGGGAGGGGGGTCATGCCGACGTCTTCGAGCTGGACGAGTTCGAGGGTGTTGAGGTCGACGAGGGCCATGAGTCCCTGGAGGGGGCGGGCGTAGCCGTTGTCGCCGGGTTCGCTGCGGACCCAAGTGAGGGCGCGGACGAGGCGGCGGCCTTCGGCTTCGGCGATGTCATTGTGATAGGCGCCGGCGGACCAGGGGTCGATCATGAGGAGGTCGAGGTCGGTGATGCCGCGTTTGTGGACGGCGGCGATGAAGTCGGGGTGTTGTTTGAGCATTTCTTCGCATTCGAAGAACTCGTCGAGGGTGATGGCGGGGTGGACGCCGGGGCGGTTTTCGAAGTGGGTGACTTCGGGGGTGTCGAGGCTGACGATGGCTTCGAAGGTCTGGCCGGTGGTTTTTTCGAGAAGGACGCAGAAGGCCTGGCGTGGGACGGGTGGGGAGGCGGGGGTCCAGTCGAGGACGAGTTGTTTGGGAGGTTCGTGAAGGGTGACGACGACGAAGCGGGTGGTGTCGGTGGCTTGGCCGGAAGATTTGAGGAGCTCGACGGCGGCGCTGATTTCGGCGGCGGTCAGCGGGGTGAGGGGGTGGACGAGGGCGGTGGCGGTTGGAGGTGGTAAGGTGGACATGGACTAGAAAGGCTAAAGGCTAAAGGATGAAGGCTAAAATCAGTTAGAGGATCGCTGCTTCGATTTCGGGGACGACTTGGCCGCCGTCGATGACGAGGGTTTGGGCGGTGATGAATTTGGCTTGAGGGGAGGCGAGGAAGAGGGCGGCGTAGCCGATGTCTTCGACATCGCCGAGGGTTTTGGCGGGGATGGCTTTGGCGGTGGCTTCGGTGTAGGCGGGGCCCATGGCGATGATGGCTTCGGTGGTGATGTTTCCGGGGAGGACGGCGTTGATGGTGATGCCGTGGGGGGCGAGTTCGAGGGCGGCGGTGCGCATGAAACCGAGCTGGGCGGCTTTGGTGGCTCCGTAATGGGACCAGCCGGGGTAGCCGGTGAGGGGGCCGGTGATGGAGGAGGTGAGAACGATGCGGCCGTATTTTTGGGCGGACATGGGGACCATGGCGGCTTTGACCATGAAGGCGGTGCTTCGAACGTTTTGGGCCATGAGTTCGTCCCAGAGGGGTTCGGTCATGTCGGCGAGGTTGCAGGAGGGGAAGGCCCCGGCGTTGGAGCAGAGGATGTCGAGTTTGCCGTAGAGTTCGAGGGCTTTGGCGACGGCACCTTCGCATTCAATGGCGTTGGAGAGGTCGGCGGGGTGGAATGAGGCGATACCGCCCTCGGCGATGATGTCGTTGACGGCGGATCGGCCGTCATCGGGGTTGCGGGCAACGATGAGGACTTTGGCGCCGCTGCCGGCGAGGACACGGGCAATGCCTTTGCCGATGCCTTTGCTGCCGCCGGTGACAATGGCAGATTGGCCGGAGATGGAGATGGGGGACGGGAGGGGCATTTCGAAAGGATAAAGGCTAAAGGATAAGGGCTAAAAGAATGCTGATTTCGTGCTTCAGATTCCGTCTTCGTAGGGGGCGAGGTGGTCGATGACGGTTTGTTTGTAACGATTGAGGCCCTTGTATTCCGCAATGGGTTCGGGGAGGGTCTGGAGGACGCGGCGAAGTCGTTTGGCCCAGGCGGGGTTGGTGGTGAGTTCGTCGAGACTGATCAAATAAGTGCGGATGAGGAAGAGGAGGCCGTGGCTGCGACGGAGACGGGGGAGGACTTGGACTTCGACGCGGAGGTGGACTTTTTGGCCGACGTTTTCAGGGGTGATGGTGGTGCGGTCGATGCCCCATTCGTGATATTTTTCGGTGGAGGCATCCCAGCGTCGGCCGATGGTCATGGTCCAGTTAAAACGCTGCCAGGGTTCGGCGGGCTGGATGCGCATGAGGAACTGTTTGGCGCGTTTGAAGACGCCGGCTTCGTGGGCCATGGGGACGGGGCCGTGCCATTCTTCGAAGGACATGCCGAGGTCGAAGGCGAGGGACCAGTCGGCGGGGAAGGTGAGCATGCCGGCGTCCATCCACAGGTCGTTGTCGCGTTCGTCCATGAGCACCCAGTCGCCTTGGGCCTGGCGGGTGATGTAGTCGAGGGGTTCGCGGGGAAGGGTAGAGGCGTCGCCGTAGGTGAAGGTGTTTTTGATGCCGAGGAGACGGTTTTCCCAGGTCCAGAGGTTGCCGAAGCGGCTGAGGGAAAAGTGCTGGGGGTAGTCGGTGCTGTATTTCTCCATGATGAGTTCCAGGGTGTCCCACTGGTGATCGATCATGTGAGGGAGGGCCTGGTAGCGTTCGGGGTCTTCGGCGAGGACTTGTTCGCGGAGTTCCATTTCGGCGACGTGATGTTGGTCGATGTCGAACCAGTGTTCGTCGAAGCTGCCGGGGGCACCTTGGCCGGCTTTGCGGAGATTGACGGTGTAGGAGTAGTCGTCGCCTTCGAAGGGGAAGGGAAAGCGGGCGATGTCGATTTCGCTGTTTTTGAAGCGGTCGAGCTCGGGTTCGATTTCGGGCTCGGGAGTTGGAGGAGGAGCAAGCGCCTCGGCCACCGGGGGTTCTGCGTTTTCTTGGGGCAGGGTCGGTGGGGCGTTCATGGGTGGTAGAGAGGGTCAGAGGTCGAGGACAAGTTCGCCGTTGGCGGCGCGGGAGACGCAGGCGATGAGTCGGGAGCCGTCGTGGCGGTCTTCGTCGGTGAGGCAGTGGTCGCGATGTTCGATGCCGCCGCCGCCGGAGACGCGCAGTTCGCAGGTGCCGCAACCGCCGATGCGGCAGGAGTGGGAGACGGGGAGTCCTTCGCGTTCGAGGACTTCGAGGAGGGTTTCGTTTTCGCTGACGGTGAGCTGGCGGTCGCTGGCGGCGAGGTGGACTTTGAAGGGGCGCTTGGGTCGAGAGTCGGTGCCAGCGGAAAAATGTTCGAAGTGGATTTGGGCGGAGGGCCAGCCAAGGGACTGGGCGCTGTGGCGGACTTCGTTAATGAGTTCGGCGGGGCCGCAAACGTAGACGTGGGTGCCGGGGGGCTGACGCTCGAGGATGTGCCGCACGTTCATGCGGGTGCTGAGTTTGGTGTTGTGGTAGCAGGTGGTGGCGGGCGGGAGCTGGTCGATGAAGGCGGCTTCTTCATAACCGCGGAAGCTGTAGTGGACTTCGACGGATTGCTGACGGCGCTCGATGGCGGGGAGGTAGGAGAGGAAGGGGGTGATGCCGATGCCGCCGGCGATGAGGAGATGGTGGGGGGCTGTGGTGACGAGGGGGAAGCGGTTGGTGGGAGGGTCGATGTCGAAGAAGTCGCCGGGTTTGGCGTGTTCATGGAGGTAGATGGAGCCGCCGCGTGACTGACCGGGATCTTCGCGTCGGACGGCGATGGTGTAGCTGAGGGTGCTGCTGGTCCAGGGGTTGGAGGTGATGGAGTAGCTGTTGGTGATGATGTTGGTGCCGCCTTCAACGGGGAGGTGGATGCGCAAGGCGCTGCCGGGGGAGCAGGCGGGGAGTTCGCCGGTTTTGGCGGCGAAGCGGAATTGGGTCACGCGATGGGTGATGGGCGTGACCCCGGTGAGAATGACTTTGATCATGCGTAGAGCTCCTCTGATTGCGGGATGTTTCCGGGTTCTTCTGCGTCGACCCGACCGGCAAGATAGGCGCAGAGTCTTCGGGAAAAATGATCGCGCACGGCAAGGTGCAGGCCGCAACCGTGGCAGACGAAAATGGTGTGTTGGATGCCTTCGTGCAGGTGGCGGCAGTGGGCGCACAAAACGCGGCGGGCTTTGGAGCCCATCAGTTGGGTTTGCACGCGACTCCGGCTGAAACCGGCTCCGCGAGTGACGAGGGCGGCGGACCAGATGAAGGTCTCGGGTCCGGCGAGGGCGATTTGGGTGCCGGGGGAAACTTGGCGCAGTTTGATTTCGAGGTCGCGAAGGAGCGATGATTCATCAGGGTAGCCGAACGCAGTTGGCGAGGCGGGGGTGTCGCCGACGTGGAGCCAGGTGTAGGGAAAGGCGGGAGTTTCGGTGAGAAGGGTTTCAACGGCGTGATAGCCGACGCCGGAGGTGGCGAAGAGATGATGGCTGGCCTCCGGATTGAAGGTCAGGGGCGCATAGACCGGCTGGCTTTTGATGCTGCCCACAAGCGGGGATAAGGGTTAAAGGGTTCAGGTTCTTGAGGGTCGAGTTACATGGGGGTCCACCAAGCTTTGACTTTTTCGGGGATGGGGGTGTCGACCTTACTGGTGTATCCGGGGAGGAAGGAGGGCTCGGGACCGCGATGGCCGATGTAGACAGCGGTGCCGTCGGACTCAGCGCAGAACATGACGAGATGGGGCGGGGTGAAGATGAAGACGTCGCCGGGCTCTGCGGCATAGGTGATGCCGTCTTCGTCTTTCACGACAATGCGACCGCTAGTGATGGTTTTGACCTCAAGGTATTCGTAGAAAAATGGGAAGTCGACGGAGGGGCGCATCTCGAAGCGGCCAAGAGTGAGTTCGGCTTTGGCGTCGGTGATGGGGAAGTCGAGGATGCTGCTGATCAGGCCGGGGCGCTGGTAGCTTTCTTCGAGATCGACGAGGGTGGCGTCGGATTTTTTCAGCAATTGAATGCCGGGTTTCGTGGAAAGGTAAGCGGACATGATGAATACCGGGTTGCCTGTTAGGAAACACGGGTTGAATAGCAGCAAGCGTGCCGGGTGCGCGGGGTTGGGGTGATATTTTGGCCACAAAAGATCGCAAAGAGCACAAAGAGAGGGGGATAGGTTCTTGGTTCCTTGTTCCTCGTTCTTTGTGTTCTCTCCTGGCAAATGAGGTTGCTTCTGTGGCTTGACTTGGGGTTTTGAAACGGCAGTTTGGCGTGGTCATGGCGGTCAAAAAGGCATCGGCAACTTCTGGGGGGGCGGGGAACATCATTGCGGTGGTGGGAACGGATGATTTGCGGGTGAAAGAGGCGGCGCTGAAGCTCTCGAAGGAGTTGTCGCCGCCGGACTCGGGGGATTTTGGCAATGATGTGATCGAGGGGATCGCGGAAAGCGCGGAGCATTGTGGGCAGATTGTGCGATCGACCTTGGATGCGTTGCAGACGCTGCCGTTCTTTGGGGGTGGCAAGCTGGTGTGGTTGAAGAATGTCAATTTCCTGGCGGACTCGGTGGTGGGGAGGACCAATGCGGCGATTGAAGGGATGGAGGCGATTTTGGATTATGCGGAGAAGCTGCCGCCGGAGATCAAGTTTTTGATGAGCGTGGGGGCGGTGGACAAGCGCCGGGCGGCGTGGAAGAAGCTGTCAAAAGTCGCCGATGTGCGGGTGTTTGATCGGCCGGACACGACGAAGTCGGGCTGGGAGGATGCGGTGATTGCGCAGGTGGAACGGCGCGGTCGGGATCTGGGTTTGCGGTTCGATCATGCGGCGCTGGAGATGCTGGTGCATCTGGCGGGGGAGGACACGCGGCAGTTGGACAGCGAGATTGAGAAGTTGAGTTTGTATGTGGGGGAAAATGGCCGGGTGACGGAGGACGTGGTGCGCCTGTTGGTGCCGTTGAACCGGGCCGGGGTGGTGTTTGAATTGGGCAATGCGATTGGGCGTCGGGATTTGCGTCGGGCGCTGGAGCTGGTGCGGACGTTGATCTATCAGGGGCAGAATGCGATTGGGATTCTGTTGGCCGCAGTAGTGCCGAGGGTGCGCAATCTGTTGCTGGCGGCGGATTTGCTGGAACGGCATCCGAAGCTGCCGAGGGGGAGTTATGGGTCGTTTGGTGGGGCGCTGGAGCGATTGCCGAGTTCGGAGACGGCGCATTTGCCGAAGAAGAAGGACGGCAGCGGGTTGAATGTTTATCCGCTGTTTTTGGCGCTGAATGAGGCGTCGAAATTCACGTTGCCGGAATTGCGCGCGGCGCTGAAGGCGTGTTTGGAGGCGAACTTGAAGCTGGTGTCGACGAGTATTGAACCGCAGTTGGTGCTGGAGCGGTTGTTGGTGGGGATGTTGACGAAGAAACGGTGACCGGAATCGAGGACGAGTTCGAGTAGGAGGACGAGGACGATTGGCGGGAAGGGGGCTCTCGGGCGGGGGTTGGCGTGGGGTGTGGTTTGGTTTTGAGTGGGGAGTAGGAGGAAGAGTAGGAGTAGGAGGAAGATTCGTTACTTGTTGGCGAGGATCAACGCGCTCGCAGTGAAGCCGTGGAGATAGGCTTTGTCGCCGACGGTGCCGATTTCGCCGTTGCAGAAGAAGCCGGCGAGAGGGGTGGTGCCGAAGGTGGCGGCGAATTGGGAGGCGTCGTGATGGGGGCGTCCGAAAAGGTGTTTGCCGCGGCCGCCGCAGGAGAAGAGGATGGCGGCGAAGGGGGGATTGGCCAGATGCTGCTGACACTTGCCGAGGGCGTAGTGAAGGTCGGCGGAAGCGGCTTCCTTGTCGCGAAGCTGAAATTGCAGGGTCTGGCCGACGCGCGGAAGGGCACCGACGGCGATGGCGCCTTTGTCGGGATCGCCGCCGAGGATGGAGCGGACGAGGAAGTCGCCGGTATTAAAATCTTCGACGTATTCGCTCATGGCGAGGCCGATGAGGATGTTGCCCTGGGCGCGTTCGCGTTGTTGTTCGGAAAGGTTGTGGAAGGTGGATTGCAACTGCTCGTAGGCGCTTTGGGAGGCGAGCTGGTGGATAAGGTTTTCATCGGCCTTGGTGATGGTGAACGGTTCGCCGATGGGACGGCAGCCCTGGCTGACGAGTCCGCTGAACTGGATGCCGCCGCGCAGGCCGATGGCGATGGCGGAGGCGTTTTCGTGGACGCCGCCTTGGTCGAAAACAAACAATTCTTCGGCACGGTGACTGCCCCCGGCGAGACCGCCGTAGACGGGAACGGAGCCGATGGTGCGGTTCCACTGGTTCATCCATTCTTCGCCGAGCAGAACGGGATTGCCGAGGAGGACCCAGCCGTCGCAACCTTCGCGGTTCCAGCGGCGGATTTGATCCCAGCTGGAGTCGTGATTTTCCGGCGGGAGACTGACAACATTGACCTCGGTTTGCGGGAGTCGCAGGACGAGAAGGGAAAATCCATTGGCTTCTTCGTCCTCCTGTTCGCCGTTGATCAGGCCGCTGGCAGAGCAGCCGACGACTTGGGGGCAGCGGGCGTGGATCTGGACGAGTTCGATGAGATCGGCGAGGGATTCTCGCAGGTCGCAGGAGACAAAAAGAAAGGCGATGGTGGCGTGGTCGCCGAGTTGCTGGTGGGCACGGCGGGCGGCCTCGATGGCTTTGGTTTCATCGAAGCTGCCTGGCACCAGTTCCGAGTAAGCTGAGCCGGAGGTGGTGGATGGCGTTGCGATGTCCATGTTGATAAAAGGATAATGCGGGCGGGAGTTTTCGGCAACCAAAAGGGTGGGACGGGGCCTGAAATGAGGCGTGGGGCCTGCGGGGTGTTTTTTTGGTGGATGGATGGTGTTTTGTCGAAAACTTGCACGGCAAATGGGGTAATCTGTGTTTATCTATTCGATCAGTATGCCCCCGACTTGCCCCCAGAAGCTGAAATCCCCGTGCCATCATGGCAGGAAGCCTCTTTATTCAGGTCGACGCGCGCCGGGATTTTTTGTGGTCAGAGGTGCAGCTCTCGCGTTGTTGGCCGGGCTTTTGGCGAGTTGTTCCGGAACAGGATCTGGATCGGCGACCTTTGGCCGCAGTTTCATGCTGGGCGGTTCGGGGTCGACGACAACCATCTATGGGGAGAGCAGCGGCGAGGGCATCAAAGCGATGGAAGTGGCAGAGGCGGCGAGGATTGTGGGAAGGCTGCGCCGGCTGAATGTGAGCGAACGGGAGATCATCCGACGTGTGGCGGAGGAGCGCTTCAATTTTTTGGTGGCACTGGAGCGCGAGGCGTTGCGAACCAAGTATGAAATCCGCAAGGCGGAGGTGCGCCGGGGGGCACTTGCCAGGGTTTCGAAGGTGCAATCCGGTGTTCGGCAGGGGAAGATGGCTGCGTCCGTGGCGAGGGCGGAACAGCAAAAAATTGCTCGTGAGGAGCAGCAGTTGCTGGGCGCGTTGGAGGTGGATTGGATGGCGGAGGCGCGGGAAATGGCGAAGCGCCGTTATGGTTCGAACTTCGGCATTGCGGTGGAGAGTGAGGCGGACAAACACGTGGTCGCAATGGCCGATGTGTATGGCGACACGCTGCGGGTGGCGATCTCGCTTTACACGGTGAACCGTCCGGTGGTGGTGGTGGATAAAGTGGAAAAAATTCAGCACAATGGCAGGGCAATTGCGGTTTTTAGCGGTCCTCCGGTAAACCTTCCATCGACACCTTGACCTTGATTTTTACTCCTTGAACCTCCCTAGTGTTTCAATTACTCCCTTCCGGCGTCCCTGGTAACGTCGGTAAACCCCCATGAAAATCATCTCACAGCACCATCGACTTGTTATGCTGCAAGCGCGGTTAGTGATCGGGCTGGTGGTGATGGCAATGGTGCTGGCGATTTCTCACAAGGCGGGCAATGCCCAGGAGATTTCTCCGGCGTCGCGGATTTCGCAGGAGGTTTCTGCCGCACGTCTGCAATCGGTGCCTGACGCCAGGAGGTCGGTGGATGCGCGGGTGGGAAGAGGCTGGATTTCCAGTGAGACGGATATTGGCGAGCAGCAGGTGGTGGTGATCAAGGAAGATCTTGCGCAGGTGACCATGGGTCTCAGCACGGGGATGCTTTACACTTCAAATGCGGGGCTCACGCCGGTGAATGAACAGCAGGACTGGATCTGGAACACAGGGGTGTATGCGGCGTGGACTCCGCGCATCACCAATCGTTTTTATCTCAGTTTAGGAGCAAGGCAGGATTTTTACCGGTATCAGAAGTTTGATGAAGTGCTCGATTTCGATTCGTTGAGATTCAATGCCAGCCTTTCCTATCTGGTGCCGAAGGTGGACGGTCTGCTGCTCAGCGTGACTTATGGGTTGCAACGCACGACGCCGTCGCTGAACTGGAGCGAATCTTTGTTCCGCAGTCACACCATCGTGGTGGGCGTGCAGAAAGCCTTTCGTTTTTCGCGGGGCAACCAGCTGGTGGCTTCGTATGCCTCGGAGTTTTCGATCAACACCGAACCTTCTTTGCTGACGCGCTACGAGCACGTTTTGCAACTGGCGCATCAGATCCGCTGGACGCCAAAGTTTGATACCACGCTTGCTTATCGTGGTGCTTACAATGATTACCGCGAGATTGAAGGGCTTTCTGCCTGGAATCATACCGTTGCTCTGATGGCCAATTATGCCTTTACCGACTGGCTAAGTCTCACCGCGAACATCAGCTATCTGTGGAATCAGGCGGATGATGCGAATTTCGATTACGACATGAACTCCATCGGAGCCTCCCTCAACGTCACGGCCAAATTCTGAATCAACAACGACCCAACCCCCAATGAAAAGTTTTTCATCCTCCGTATCGCTCGGGTGCCTGCTCGGTTTGTTGAGCTGGTTTGGTGCCGGTCAGCCATTGCGAGCAGCGGATTATACCACGCCGCAGAAGTCTCAGCAGGATGTTGAGATCAGCAAAGACAGCCGCGTGAGGCTGGGTTCGGATTCCAGCATGGCGCATACGAAGAAAAAGACTGTTCGTCTCAGAAAAGGCGCATTGCTGGTGGATGATACGGCTGGTTTTGCGGGCAGAGGCACCTTGGTGGAGACCACGGAAGCCACGGCAAGCGTGAAGGGCGGTTCCTTTGTCGCCGAGTATCAGGAGGGGGGCTATTTAAAGATCATCGGCATCGCAGGCAAGGTGGTGGTGACTTCGAAATCGCTGTTTGCCGAGTTCATTGAACTGAATCCCGGCAAGATGCTGATCATCAGTCCGTCTGAAAAAAAATTGCCCGAGCCGGTGGACATTGATCTGCAGCGCTTTGTCACCAGTTCCAGGCTCATGGGCGGCAGTGGAGACAAGCTGGCCAATCGCGCGAAGTTGGCGAAGGCGATCGCCAAACAGGACGAGGATGAAGTCGAAGGTCGCATCGTCAAGTCGCCGGTGGTGCTTGCGGGTCGCGGTTTGGCGGTGGGTTATGATTTTGCTTACAGCGCCGGATCTCCGGCTGCCATTGATGCGATGGAGAGACGAGGAGACCGCACGGATTCGGGTTCGGAGATTGAACTGGTTACGGATACCGAGAATTCCGGGGCTTCACGGAAAAATCAGGGAGGTGCATCCCGGCTGTCCTCCCCAGCATTGATCGATTATGTGCTGAACAGCAGCACGGTTTACGATCCGAACATCAGCACCTTGCAGACCGCCGGGTTTCCCGAATTGGTGGAGGATGGAAGTGGCTATTACCGGGCCAACAACTTGCAGGCAGATGGGTTGGTTGATTTGAGCTCCGAAAATGGGCCGGTGCGGCTGCTAGCAGAGGGAACTTTTAAAATTGGTGTTTCGGAACCCGCCACCATTCTGCTCGGCAGTGGGAATGATCAGGTCTGGTTCAATTCGCGAGGCAGTCAAACGGTGGTCGATACCACGTTGGATGTCGCGTCGGGGTCAGCGCATGATGTGAACTTTGAATCGCTGAACGGGAATGTGTCGGTGGATGGTTCCAGCCTGACGGCCAATGACATTGAGTTTCTCGCGAACGGGGGATGCTTGTGGATGACCAACACGACGGTGGACGCGAAAGATGTGGCATCAGGAACGGTGGCGATGAAGGCGGGGCTGGTGGATCTCAACAATGTGCGGGTGGGACAGGGGCAGACACCGAATACGCTGAAGATCGAGGGCGGCAACACGGTCTCCATCACCAACTCCAGCGATCTTCGGGCGTTGGTGGCGATGACGGTGGACGCGCCTTGGATCACGGTGGCAAATTCGAATCTTCAGGCGGGTCCGACCGGAGATATCAACTTCATGGCGCAGTGCGAGATTGATCTGACCAATGTGACCATGTCCGCGCAGAATGTGAATCTTGGGGTGACAGGGGCGGGTGGCCTGTTGCACATCAAGGGCTCAGCCAACCAGTTGCTCAGCCTTTATGCCAATGCGGGCACGATCCGATTTTCGAACGGTGCGGTCAGCTTGAGCGGGCAGACCATCAACCTCACCGCGCAAACCGTGCAGATTGACAATGGCACGACGGTGACCAACTCGGCGGGAGCGGGCGGCACCAATGTGAATGCCACGAACAGGAATTTTAATACGGCTGGCTTCGGTTCATTCACCAATCCACCGCCATGAGTCAGGGAGCCTGCGGCATCTTGAGTTTGAGCTGATCAAGTTCACTTCCGAACCCCCGTCGGCGGTAGGCGCTTTCGTTGGATTTGCAGTTGGCCAGGGCTTTGGCGTGGCCGAGTTTGGCGGCCTGGATGACGAGGCCGATGGCGGTGGTTTCGTTCTCGTGAATGGTTTCCTGAGCGAGGGCGAAAAGGCATTCGGGATCACACTGTCGCGCTCCTTTTTCGAGAAGGGCGCGGTAGCCGGGTTGGTCTTTGGCGAGGTATTTGCAAACGGCGGCATACCATAAACCGCGGGCATCGCCGAGTTCAAAGGCTTCGAGGAATTGGATGCTGGCTTGCTGGTAGAGCTGCTGTTGTTCGGCGGGTTGTGGGGTTTGTTCGGCACGGCTGCGCTCGATCAAACCGAGGAAACCTGCCCGACGAAAGTCGTCGGCAGGGATTTGCAGGGCGAGTTCGCGGGCTCGCAGAAGCTGATGGAGGTCCTTGCTGGACTGGTGATTTTCGAGGTGTTCGAGGATTTTTTTTCCGAGTTCATCGGCTTGTGGGCGTGAGGTGCCGGATGGAATGGACAGGTAGGAGACATCGGTCGAAGTCATTAGGGTGCGTTTTTGGCGCTCTATTTTGTCGATCAGGGTGCGCGCCTCGTCGCTTTTCATGGCGGCAGCTTGTTGCAGGTAGCCGATTCGGGTGGCTTCGGGAAGGACGAAGAGATCGGTGTTCGGGGCGGTGTTGTCGGAAGCTTTCTCCGCTGTGGCCATGGCGAGCAAGGGGGTGGGTTGGTTCCAGGTTGTGGCGATCTGTGCCCAAATGAGGTGTTCGTCTTCGATGTCCTGTTGAGACTTTTTGCGCTGGGTGAGGGAGCTTTCCAGTCGCGGCCACCAGGCTTCGCGATTGAGTTCCCAAGAGTTCGGCTGGGTGGCTTGAGCGGCCATTTTTAGATAACCTTCCAGTGTAGTCTTGTGGCGGTTTTGACTGCGGTCGGCTTCCGCCTGCAACGCGGTTTGCAGGGCTTGAAGTCCGGGGATTCCAATGAGCGTGCGGTCGTCGTGGTGGAGGCTTTGCAACAATCTCAGCAGATGGGCGGGATCAAGTTGGTCGATCTCGGTGGGCAAGGTGTTCCAAAGCTCGCGGAACATGGTTTGCATTTCAGAGCCCATGGCGCGGCCGGCGGCGGCGTTTTGTTGGGTCCATTCGAGGAAAGATTGGGTGGCGTCGTGCCAGTTGCGCTGCTGGATGTGGATGCGGATTTGCAGTCGGGCGAGCAGCAAAGAAGCAGATTCGTGGAAGTGGGGTTCGTTGACGAATGCGCGGAGATTTTGTTCGAGCAGACCGAGGTTGAGGGTCTCGGGAGTGTGGGCCTTGGTCTGAGCTTCGAGGCCGGCGAGAGCGGCGTCGCCATCGGATTGGAGATCGACGAGGTGGCGTGCGGCGAAGGTTTTGAAATCGGCATCGTTGGTGGCCTGGAGGTAGGCGTTGGCGACTTGGTGCAACAATTGTGACCAATCGCCGCCGCTGCGGCTGAGCTGGCGTTCGCTGGCAAGGCTGTTCCAGGCTTTTTCGCCTTTGACGGAGCCCTCCAGGATGTAGCGTTCGACCACTTTGACCTGTCTGGCGACGAAAAGCGACAGCAGCACGGCGGCGGCAATCACGCCCAGCCAGGTAAGGCGGCGTCGTTTGCGCTGGGCCAGATCACGAACTTGCAGGGCCTTGAGTTCTTCGATTTTGGCATCGAGTGCCTCGGCTTCGCGTCGGCGAGATTCGCGCTGGGCGGCGGCTTCGAGTTCTTTTTCTTCGCGACGCAGGTTCTCACGGTGTTTGAACTTGAAGACTTCACTGGCGCGTCTGGCCAGTTCGTCGTCGAGATCATCGATTTGCTGACGCAGCATGGGCAACCGGCTTTCGATGAACGACTGCCAGTTGGGTTTGGTGGTTGCCTGAGGGTGATTGGCGATGTGGCGTTCGGCACGCAGGAGTTTGCGCTGGCGTTGGGCAAGCCGGAGGTGGCGTCGAACATGCTCCTGGAATATTTCCTCCATGCGGGATTCGAGCTGCAGGAGTTGGGGCGGCGCGGAGGCGATGGCTGGCAACCGTTGGAATTCACGGCGTTCGCGTCCATAAGCGACCTTGATGAGTCCGCTGCGTCCCATCGTGGCAGTGGAAGACAGGGTGGGATGGATGGAGTTTTGGGAGGAAATGTCGAGCTCACCCAACCCGGCGCGCAGCAGTCGGGCGAGGCGTTGGGCACGATCATGAAGGTGGGCTTCGATTTCCCCCAAGCGATCGGATGAAGTGTTTTCCTCACGCTGGACACGGCGTCGTTCGACTTCATCCAGCAATTCATCGGCGAGCTGCCATTCGAGGCGATGGATTTTCCACTGACGATCCTGAAAACGGACCCGCAGCAGACGCATGACCAGCCGCAACTCGGTTTGGGAGGTTTGATGCTGGTTCGGGTCTTGGTCCTGGCGATGCGATTCCTGACGAAGAAAGTTTTTCTGGGCGAGGTTAAGCAGATCGGATTCGAGTTCGACATGCTCCTGCTTTTTAATTTCCAGTTCGCGGGACATCGCCTTGAGGAGGCGCTGCTCGTCAAGCTGGCGGCTGTTTTCCCGCGACCAGGTGGCGAGGCTGCTGCTGACAAGGTGGGTTGCGGGCGCAGCGGGTTCGTTTTGTAAGAGTGAGCGTCGCTGTTGTTCGAGGCGTTCAATCAATTCCCGACGGTCAAGCGGGTCGCTGACTGTTGTGGTGGCCGAGTTTGTTTCCGGGACATTAACGGTGATCGCCCGGTGGTAGGTGGAGAGGTTGCTGAGGGTGTTTTCCGCGAGGTCGGAGCGCGTTGCAGTGGCGGCATCCATGGTCAAGTCGCCTGTCCAATCGGGGGTCGCGGTGACGATGTCAGGCACGGCAACATTCTCCTGTTGCAGCAGGTTGACGACGATGGTGCGGAGGTTTTCCGTGGGCCAGTTGGGAGGATTGGCGGCGACGATGGCTTGCACGCAGCGGGCGGCACCGGCGTCGGCAGCGAAGGCGATGATGCGCAGGGCGATCCCGCGAAAAATGTCCATGCACGCGGCGGGATCGAGCGGGGCGCGGTTGAGGGCGGCCTGCGGGTCGAAGGGTTCGATGCGGATGAAGGGTTCGCCTTGTCGGGATTCCTCGACCATGATGCGCGTGATGGAATCGGGCATCCAGAAGAGTTCGCGCTGGCAGGCGGCATCGTAGGCGTCGGCGATTTGGGCGAGGAGGGCGGCGGTTTCGAGAAAGGTGAGGCTGCCTTTTTGTTTGCACCAATGGAGCAAAGGTTGGGCGTGCACGCTGAGGCGCTCGAAGGCGTAAGCGCAGTGGCCTTGGATGCGGCTTTCGCCGACGATTGGCAGCAGATGGGGATGCGGCGCGGCGTGCATTTTGACGCGGGTGTCGCGCAGGGCATCGAGCACTTTTGGTTCGCCGCCCCATGGCGGATGAAGCAACACGAGGGCGACGTCTTGATCGTTGTGCAGGGCGCGGGCGATGAAGCGGCGGCCGTAGGGTTCTTCCCCTTCGGCTTCCGGGCGGATGAGTTTATACGGACTGTCGGGAAGGACGCTGCCCTGGATGGGTAGGGTGTTGGTGCGATGGATGAGGCCGAGTTTGAGGTCGACGTCATCCGCGCCGAGGGCGCTGCGGATTTCGGATTCGAGATCAGCGGCGCTGGCGTGGCGTTCGGCTTTGTTTTTTTGCAGCATCTTCCACAACACGGCCTTCAGGGCGTCGCTCATGGGCGGCAGCCTTTCGAAGGAGGGCATGTCGTGGGTTTGCGCGGTCATGATCGCCATCAAGTTGCCTTTGAAGGGCATTTCGTTGGTGAGCATGAACCACAGGGTGATGCCGAGACTGTAGATGTCGGAGCGGATGTCGAGGATGGGGCGCGCCTCGAATTGTTCGGGACTGGCGAACATGGGGGTGCCGACGAAGGCGGATTCGATGGCGCCGTTTTCGCGCTGGTCTTTGATGGCGAGGCCGAAGTCGATGAGTTTGATTCGAGCGGTGCCGTTGGATTCCTCGGTGAGCACGAGGTTGGAGGGTTTGATGTCGCGGTGAACCAGTCCCGCGCCTTCAACGGCAGAGAGGGCGCTGGCCAGTTGTCGGGCGAGGACAAAGACTTGTTGGGGCGGGAGTCGACCGGAGTGGCGGACATGCTGTTGCATGCTGGGGCCTTCGCAGTATTCCATCGCGTAGAACGGCTGGGATTCGCTCTGGCCGAGATAATACACTTGCGGGATGCTCGGATGGCGAAGGCGGGCCATCGACTGGGCTTCTTCGAGAAACTGGCGGCGCACGGAAGGCACGGAGGCCTGGGCGATGTGCAGCGCCTTCACGACGGAGATGGAAAGGAGGTTGCGGTCGAAGGCTTTGTAAGTGACGCCCATCGCGCCGCGGCCCAGCTCCTCCGGGCTGCCGTCGGGCTTCATCAGCACTTTGAAGTGATCGAACTCGCGGACTTTGGACATCGACAGCGTTCACCACGGCCGACGTGGCCGGTGGATGGGGGTTGGATTGGAGTGGGGGGACTATTTGCTCGAACGAATGCCAGAGTTAGTTCATGGCGATGGGGCCTGCAAGTCGAACCATTTGTAGGGTCGGTCGTCGAGAAGGGAGGAGCGCATGCCTTTCACTTCGGGGCGGACGAGGGAGCTGCGGGCATACCAGTAGACGGGGATGACGGGGAGTTCGTTGAGAAAAAGGGTTTCGGCTTCCTTGAGGACGGCGAAGCGTTGTGGTGGGTCGGCGATGGTGGAGGACTGGCGGAGGAGTTCTTCGTAACGGGAGCTGTGCCAGCCGGTCTGGTTGTTGCCGTTGTCCTTGGTCCACATGCCGAGGAAGGTCATGGGGTCCATGTAGTCGCCGCTCCAGGCCGCGCGGGAGATTTCGTAGTCCATGCGACGCTGGCTGTCGAGGTAGACCTGCCAGTCTTGGTTGATGATGCCGACGTCGATGCCGAGGTGTTCCCGCCACATGCTTTGCACGGCCTGGGCGATAAGGCGGTGGGCTTCCATGGTGTTGATGAGGATTTCGAATTTGGGAAAACCTTTGCCATCGGGGTAGCCGGCTTCGGCGAGGAGGGCTTTGGCCTGGGCGGGATCGAAGCGCATGAGGTCGACGCCTTCATAGCCTTTTTTGGCGGTGGGGGTGAAGCCGACGGCGGGGCGCTGGGCTCCGCGCAGGACGTTGCGGATGATGGATTCGCGGTCGATGGAAAGGGCGAGGGCTTTGCGGATGCGGACATCGTTGAAGGGTTTGAGGGTGGTGTTGAGTCGGTAAAAGTAGACGGCAAGCTGGGTTTCTTCGCGGTAGACTTCGGGATGGTTGGCGCGGTAGGCGGGGATGCGGTCGAGAGGGACGGTGTTGGTGGCGTGCAGCTGGCCGTCGCGGAAGGCGCGGTCTTCGGTGCTTTCGTTGGTGATGGGGAAGTAGTGGATGCCGTCGAGGCGGACGGTGGCGGCGTCCCAGTAGTGGGGGTTGCGTTCGACTTTGAGCCATTGCATGAAACGCCAGTCCTGGAGTTTGAAGGGGCCGTTGCTGACGATGTGTTCGGGTCGGGTCCAGGTGGAGAAGCGGTCGATCATGCCGCCGGTTTTTTCGATGACGTGCCTGGGGACGGGCTGCCAGGAGTGGTGTTTGATGACGGAGGTGAAGTAGGGGGTGGGATTGACGAGGGTGACCTGCAGGGTGAGGTCGTCGAGGGCTTTGACGCCGACTTTGGAGAAGTCCTGGTTCTCGCCTTTGTTGAAGGCTTCGGCTCCTTCCATGAAGTAGAGCATTTCGGCGTATTGGGAGGCGAGGGCAGGGGTAAGGATGCGTTGAAAGGCGTAGGTGAAGTCGTGGGCGGTGACGGGGACGCCGTCGCTCCAGCGGGCGTTGGGCTGGAGGTGGAAGGTCCAGATGCGGAAGTCCTGGTGTTCCCACCGGGCGGCGGCTCCAGGGGCGTCAAGGTAGTCATCTTCGGGGTGGTAGGCGATGAGGCTTTCGAAGATGGCGGAGGTGACCTGGCGTTCTGGGACGCCGGTGGTGACCTGGGGGTCGAGGGATTCGAGCTCGGCTCCGTTGCCGATAAGGAGAATTTTTTCCTGCGTGGCGGCGATGATGCGAGGTTCGCGATTTTTGCGAAGATGGTAGAAACCCGTGCCGAGGAGGACGAGGACGAAAAGCCAGGCGAGGCGCGGGAGCCACTTCATGGGGGGAAGGTTGGAGGGGAGCGGGGCGGAGTCAACCGTGGGAGAAAATGAGAGTTGAAAATTACGACTCTGGAACGTGCGCGCAGCGCAGCTGTGCAAGTAACTCTACCACGAATCGTTCATTGGAATTCTGGCCTCCAATTTCGTAACAGGTTTCTGTAAGTGCTGTTCCTGAGGTGTTGGCGATTCAAAGCCAATTTTTTTAGTTGCCAAGGCGGCTGCGGCAGCTTCGCGAACGATAAGCGCCAATTGCTGAGCCCTATCCATCATGTGCAACAATTCTTTCCAATTCAACCAATGTTGGTCATAGAGTGATGGGCCCACTAAAGACTCGAAGTCAACTTTTTGGGGCTCTCTCCATTTTTCATAAGCTTCGAGATGGGAAATTTTTTTGTCGAGATTTAAAACCCCGCGGGTCAGAGGGGAGCGCTTAGCAGTGCTGGTAATCCAAGAGCGCCAAGGTTTGCTGCCTTTTGACTGATTGCATTTACCGCAGGCGGGAACCAAATTTGCGATTTCAGTTATGTAACCCGTGGGCCTCTGTTTTGTGACTAACGGACGAAAGTGATCCCACTCTGTTCGGGCATCTCCGCAGTAGGAACAAACACAATTACCTGTTTCCATACCTAAAACATTAAGGGCTTCCGACACATCGGAGAATGTCGGTTCGACTACAGGCACAATGGATTGAATGAATGCCGCTGTGATGCTGGAGGATCGACCTTTGATGCTGCCGGGAGATGGGAGGTCGAAGTCTGGATGCATCTTAAATTGAAGTATTCGTTTCCAAGGTTAGCAACAGTGTGCTCCTCAATGACTATGAGAACATTTGAAATGGGGATTAACTCATTCTATCTTAGCAAAGTTGTGCAAAAACTCGGTCACTCGATTAACACCGCGCGGTAGAAGCCACGGGTCGGGGGAGGAGTGGCATCGTGGATGGGGATGAAGGTGTCGTCGCCTGCCATGACGGTGCCGATGGGTTCCCAGTCGTCGGGCATGAGGGTGGTGCTACGCTGGATTTCGTAGGTCTCACCGGGTTCGCCAACAAAGATGGCGTCGATTTTGCCGTCGGCGCGGGAGGTGATGATGGAGTTGGTGCCTGCCTGGGGGAGGGAGGGGACGATGGTGATGTGAATAGGACCCTGGACTTGGGCGGAGGCTTCGTCAGCGATGGTGACATTGAAGGTGTCGGCCCCGAGGTATCCTGTGGGTGGGGTGTAGGTGATCAGTCCGGCGGATAATGTGGCGGTGCCTCCGGCAGTGGTGGCGGGCGCGACGTTGATGAGGCTGAGCTCGTCGAGATCAACATCGCTGGCATTGGCGAGGATGCTGGCGGCGGTGATGTCGACGGAGGTGTCTCGGGTGGTGGTGAAGCGGTAGCCGCTGAATTGTGGGACGGTGTTGCCGACGATCAGCAAGGCGGATTGGCTGGTGGTGGTGACGTAGTTGGGGGTGCTGACAATGACGTCATAACTGCCGGCGTCGGTGCTGGTGATGTTGGTGAGATCGAGCCAGGAGGAGGTGGCCCCGGGGATGGGGATGCCGTTGCGGCGCCATTGATAGCTGAGGGGTTGAACGCCACTGGCGTTGACGGAGAGGGTGTAGTTGTCGCCGGTGTGGACGAGTTTTGACAATGGGTGTTCGAGGATGCTGGGGCCGGTGCCGACGGCGGGGATGGAGGGGCCGGGCTGGGCGAGGACGTAAAGATTTTTGATGGCGTAATTGCCGGCGCTGTTGGAGGAGGTCCAGTCAGGATGGTTGGTAGGTTGGTTGCCGATGCCGAGCTCGGAGTTGCCGCCGGTGTTGGAACCCCAGTTGTTGTAGGCAAAGAGGACCTGGCTGGCGAGGTGGTTGTGAACCTGGAAGGTGGCGTGGGCGCCCGCGCTCATGGTGTCGCCCCAGTCGAAGGTGGTGGCGCTGGCATTGGGGATGTTGAGGGCGTTGGCGATGGCGTAGTTACCGTGCCAGAATTCGATGTTGCCTCCGGGAAGGTTGGTGCCGGTGACGATGCCGGGTTTGTTGGAGGCAACGGTGAGGTTGGTGACTTTTTGCTGGAAGGGGGTGGCGGTGTTGCGCGGGGTGGGGATGCCGGTTTTGGTGATTTGATTGGTGTGGGGATCGAAGGAGACGAAGACCCAGTGGCTGTCGAGTTCCATGAGATAAGCGACGCGGCTGAAGGGGCGCTCGCCGTATTTGGACTCATCGACGCTGTAGGTGATGTCTTTGAGGTTCCACTGGGGTTGGGCGGTGGGGATGGCGAGTTGATGGATGAGATCGTAGCCGCTGGCTTCGGGAATGGTGGCGAGGATGGGCGGGGGGACGTGGGCGGTGAAGGTGGTGGAGGCTCCGATGGGGCTCAGGTTGGCGTTGGGAGAGCGGTCGCTGAGGTTGCTGACGGTGACGGTGTAGGAGGTGCCGGGGGTTTGGGGGCTGGTGGTGAGGATGACGTCTTTTTTGTCGGGAAGCAGGGTGGCGCTGTGGATGGTGAGGCCGGGGATGGTGAAGTTGGCGGCGAGAGCTGAGGCGTTGGCGATGGGTTCATTGAGGGTGAGGATGAGCCGGTTGAGGGTGGAGGAGCCGACGGCGCGGGCGGGGGTGGGGCCGGTGGTGTCGGGTTCGCCGGGGAGCACGTAGACTTGTAGGAGGCGGCTGGAGAAGCTGGCGGAGTTGGCGGCGAAGGTCCAGTCGGGGTGGGTGCCCGTGCTGTTGCCGATGCCCATTCCGAATAGGTTGGCAGTGGCGCTGGTGCTGCCCCAGTTGGTGATGGAGAAGAGGGTGTGTGGGGTTGAGCCGCCGTGATTGTGAATTTGCATGCTGCCGTGGCCGGCGGTGGTGACGGCTCCACTGTCGCCGAAGTCATGGACGTCATTTCTGGCGTTGGGGGGGCTGACGGCGGCGCGGGTATTGGTGTAGTTACTGGGCCAGAATTCGATGTTGCCGGTGGCGATGTTGGTGCCGTTGACGACGCCAGCTTTGTTGGAGACGACGTTCATGTTGGTGAGGTTTTGCTGGAAAACGACGCCGTTGGGGACGCCGATTCTGGTGGCGTCGTTGGTGAAGGGATCAACAGAGACCCAGACATATTCGGGAGCGGCGGCACCGGTTTGCAACTGCATGTAGTAAGCGATACGCTTGAAGGGGCCGACGAATTGGCTGTTGTTGACGGAGTAGGCGGGGGCGGAGAGGTTGCCTTGAGCCGGGATGTCGAGAGAATAAACGAGCTGGTAGCCTTGGGCTTCGGGGATGTTCGTGGCGACGGGTTCGGGGACGACGGGGGGCGGGCTGGGGAGGACGAGGACGTGGAGGGTTTTTTTGGAGTAACCGGCGGCGTTGGCGGTGTTGGTCCAGTCGGTGCTGGTGTTGCTTCCGGCGGGGGGGCTGCTGCCGATGCCTATGTCGAGGGGATTGCCATCGGTGCCCCAACGGTTGATGGCGAAAAGGGTTTGGGAGGCGCCATGGTTGTGGATTTGCATGGAGCCGAAACCGCCGCTGGTGGAGCGGGTGTCGCCGAAGTCGAGGATGGTGTCGCTGGCACCGGGGATGGCCTGGGCGTTGACGATGGAGTAGTCGGTGGGCCAGAATTCGATGTTGCCGGTGCTGATGCCGGTGCCGTTGGTCACGCCGGCGACGTTGGAGGCGACGTCCATGTTGGTGAGCAGGCGCTGGTGGACGGCGTTGGTGGCGGGTAGCGGGACGCCGAGTTTGCGGCGGTCGCCGGTGAAGGAGTCCATGGATACCCAGAGGTATTGGGCGGGCTGGTTGGGTTTTTGGAGCTCGAGGTAATAAGCGACGCGTGAGAAGGGCGTGGGGTTGGCGCTATCGTCCCAGTGGTAGATGCTGTTGCCGCGGGCGCGGAGGTTGCCGACGTTGGGGAGGTCGATGGAGTAGACGAGTTCGTAATTCTGGGCGGCGGCACCGACGTTGGTGAGGATTTCGGGAGGCAGGGCGGGACTACTGACAGGTATGGTGATGGTGGGGGTGCGGTTGGCGTTGGGGGAGGTGTCGCGGACGTTGTTGGCGGTCAGGGTGAGGGGGGTGTCGGCGGGTTGGGTGGTGGTGGTGAGGTAGGCGTCGACCTGGTTGTCAGCGAGGACGATATCGAAGACGGTCACGCCGTGGGAGAGGCTGAACTGGGCGGGGTCAAGGGAGAGACGGGCGACGGGTTCGGAAAACTTGAGGTAGATGCGGTTGCGGCCTGCGGTGGCAGTGGCGGAAAGGATGGCGGGGCCGGTGTTGTCGTTGCGGGTTTGGACGAGGACGTGGAGGGTTTTGATGAGGTAGTTGCCGCCGTTGACGGCGAAGGTCCAGTCGACGCCGTTGCTGGCAGGGGTGGGGTTGTTGCCGATGCCGATATCCACGGCGCCTCCGGCTCCGAAGTTGTTGATGGCGAAGACGGTTTTTTTGTCGGTGGTGTTGTGGACCTGCATGGAGCCGTAGGCACCGGTGGTGGAGCGGGTGTCGTCGATGTCGTAGGTAGTGGTGTTGCCGCCGATGCTGCTGTTGGCGGGGGTGCTGTAGTTGTTGGGCCAGAATTCGATGTTACCGGCGCTGGAGACGGTGTTGAGGACGCCGGAGACGTTGGAGGTGACGCTGAGGTTGGTGACGTTTTGTTCGAAGATGGCACCGCTGGCGAAGGTGGGGACTCCGATTTTGTTGATGTCGGTGGTGAAGGCGTCCATGGAGACCCAGGCGTATTCAATGTCGCCGCCGGGACGCTGGAGTTCGAGGTAATAGGCGACCCGGTCGAACTGGCTGATGTGAATGCGGTTGTCGACGCTGTAGGCGGGATGGGGGTTGGTGACGTAGTTGGGGTTGGTGGGGACGTCGAGGCTGTGGACGAGGGTGTAGCTGGTGGATTCGGGAACGTTGGCGAGGTAACCGCGGGCCGTGGCGCGGGTGAAGGTGGCGGTGGAGTTGGGGAGGATGGTGTTGGCGGGGTCGAGTCGGTCGGTGATGTTGCTGACGGAAACGGTGTAGGTGGTGCCGTAGTTGAAGACGGGGATGCTGGAGGGGGTGAGGGTGACGGTGTATTTGTCGGCGCTGAGGCTGAGGGTGCTGGCGTTCAGGCCACCGGGGCTGAGGATGATGCCGTTGTCGATGGTGTAGTTCGCGAGGTTGGTGGCGGTGGTGTCGTCGACGGGTTTGCTGAAGGTGATGTTGACGGAGCGGCCATCGCTGTTGCCCCGGGCACGGGCGATGGTGGGCGGGCTGATATCGCCTTGCGGGGTGATGACGGCCTGGATGGCTGGGAGCCAGGCGGCGGCCATTTTGTCGTAGCCGGTCTGGTTGGGATGGAGGTTGTCGGGCATGTCGCTGAGAGGAACGGCGGCACGCATGTCGAGGAAAGTGACTTTGCGTCCGGCGGCGGCGTGCGCGGCGACACGGGTTTGGACGAAGGGGTTGAAGTGGGTTTGGATGTTGGTGTTGGCGGTTTCGTTACGCTCCATGAGGTTGGTGACGATGATGTTGGCACCGGGGCGCAGGGTGGCCATTTTAAGAATGAGCGCGTCGAGACGGTCGATGGCGGTGGTGATGTTGTCGTTGGCTCCGAAGTCGTTGGTGCCGATGTGCAGAAGGATGACATCGGGACCGGCGATGGAGGCGAACCAGCCTTCGACATTGGCGTCGAGCTGGGCGATGCGCCAGCCGCTGTGACCCTGGTGGTCGGAGTCGAAGGTGCTGCTGCCGTTGCTGGTCTGGGTGCCGACGTAGTCGACGTTGTAGCCGGCGGCGGTTAGGAGATCGTAGAGAGGTTTGCGATAACCGCCGGTGTTGGCGATGCCGTTGGTGATGGAGTCACCGAGTGGCATGATGCGGACTGGAGGGGTGGGTTGGGCGTTCGTGATCAGGGGCGACGCGGTCAGAAATGCGATGGCGATGGTGATGGTTGCGCGAAGGAAGGTGGTCATAAGCGAACGAGAGTTGGAAGGTGAATGCCCAATTTTGTGTTCATCCTGACAAGATTGAAAAGCCTTGAAAAGTCTCGAATCGACAAAAATGGGAGTTTGAAGAAATTTCGCCAACAGTATTTAGAATCGGGTTGACTCAACGTAGTTAACTCCCTGAGTGTCTTACCAAACCGCCTCATGCTTGCTTATTTTGTTCGCCGCCTGCTTCTGATTATTCCGACGTTGATCGGGGCGACGCTGATCGTGTTTTTTATCACCCGCATCACTCCAGGCGGGCCTTTGGAGGCGGCGATGAAGCGGGGCATGGCAGCGGGTGCGGAACGCAGCGTGAAGGATGCAGGCGGTTCGCTGAGTGAGGAGCAGAAGGAGCAATTGGCGGCTTATTATGGTTTCGACAAGCCGTTCTTAGGGGCTTATCTGGTCTGGTTGGGGGCGGCCCCGCGTGAGACGCAGAAGCGTTTTGTGAAGTTTGAGGAGGGGCAGACGGAGGCGAAGGTGACTTTGAAGGCGTTGCTGCCGCGTGATCAGTGGACGGAGAACAATGCGTATCAAATTTCGGAGGCGACGGTTCGACCAGATGGCACCATGCAGTCGGCAAACATGGACGAGCTGGATGGATGGGTGACGCGCTCTGAGCCGGAGAAGGGAAGGGTGGCGATTTTTCGTCCGGTGATTTCCGGAATTTTGCAGGGTGATTTGGGAATATCGACGCGCTACAATGATCCGGCTTGGGGAATGATCAAGGAGCGGTTGCCGGTATCGCTGTTTTATGGGCTGGCGATGTTTATTCTGACTTACTCGGTGTGCATTCCGCTGGGGATTTTGAAGGCGGTGAAACATCGCACGGTGATCGACAACGTGAGTTCGGTGCTGATCTTTACTGGGTATGCGATTCCAGGATTTGTGCTGGGCAGTTTGCTGGTGGTGTATCTGGCGGCGCGGTTGGGGTGGTTTCCTTCGGCGGGTTTTGTGAGTGAGAATTTTA
The DNA here is from genome assembly GCF_005780165.1 of Phragmitibacter flavus. Lineage (NCBI taxonomy): Bacteria > Pseudomonadati > Verrucomicrobiota > Verrucomicrobiia > Verrucomicrobiales > Verrucomicrobiaceae > Phragmitibacter > Phragmitibacter flavus. The sequence goes on from NZ_VAUV01000001.1 coordinate 465,613, forward strand.
GTGAACTGAGCGCGCCGGGCAAGGTATGGGACGTGGTGCATCACGCGATCCTGCCGTTGATATGTTACATGGTGGGCAGTTTTGCGATGATGACGATGTTGATGAAAAACAACCTGATGGACAACCTGGCGACGGATTACGTGCGCACGGCGATTGCCAAAGGGGCGAGCTCGCGGCAGGCGGTGCTGGGACATGCATTGCGCAATTCGTTGATCCCGATTGCGACGACATTGGGGGGCATCACTTCGATCTTTTTTACGGGCGGGATTTTGGTGGAGAAGATTTTTGATATCAACGGTTTCGGCCTGCTGAGCTACCAGAGCATTCAGGATCGGGATTATCCGGTGGTGATGGCCATTCTGACGATCAATGTGGTGTTGCTCATGGTGGGCAACATTCTTTCTGACCTTTTGGTCGCCATTGCTGATCCACGCATTCGTTTCAAATAAATCCACATGTCACCCCGCACGCTTGGTTGTTCTCTAACGGGATTTGCGGTGATTGCCGCAGTCTTTCGCTGGCTTGGTTGGCGGGTGCCGGTGTTCAAGATTCCGTTTCTCGGCAACGGGACGGTGGGCTGGATCGTGGTGGGCGTTTTGCTGATGGCGGGTCTGTGGCTGTTGTGGCGGGGTCCGCGTGAGTGGCAGTTCAGCCCGTTGACCTTGAAGCAGCTGCAGCGGTTCCGTTCGATCCGGCGCGGTTACTTTTCATTTTTGCTGCTGGTGGCATTGGCCGGGGTGGCTTCGATGGACAACTTGTTGGTGGGAAAACGGGCGTTGCTGGTGAGTTACGAGGGGAAGCTGTATGCGCCTTTTGTGACGGGCGTGCTGCCGGGCGAGGCGTTTGGTTTGGATTATAAGTCGGAGACCGATTACCGGGAGTTGCAGAAGAAGTTTCGCAAGGAGAACAAGGGCAACTGGTTGGTGATGCCGCCGGTGCCGTTTGCGGCGAGTCTGGATGCACCGCAGGTGACGGCGCAACTGGAGGAGCGCGAGGGACTAATGTATGAAATGGGCAGTCGGGAGCCTTTCAGTGGGCCGGCTTACTCGATGTTCAAGGAGCCGGAGACGCAGAAGCGGCAGGAGATCATTTATCGTAAAGGGATTCGTTCGGGCGAGATGCGGGGTTGGGATGCGAAGGGAGATCAGATTGAGAAAGGCACTTATGTGCAGGGCAAACTGGAGAACTACGTGGATTTCAGCAATGGCGGAGCGGCGGAGCTTGTAGGTGCGACGATGCCGGAGTGGTGGACATTGGTTTATCCGCCGTCTGCTCCATCATGGCACCAGAAGCATTTTCTTGGGACCAACTCCTCTGGGGGTGATGTGCTGGCAATTTTGTTTGGAGGCTGGCAGCAGGCGATCATCGCGGCGGTGCTGTTTGTAAGCATCGTGTTTGTGGCGGGGGTGGTGATTGGTGGCACGCTGGGTTATTTTGGCGGGTTGTATGATTTGATTGGTCAACGGCTGGTGGAGATCTGGTCGGTGCTGCCGTTCTTGTTCATTGTGATGATTGTGAGTTCAATCATCAGTCCGACGCTGGTGGTGTTGGTGGGCATTTTGGCGATCTTTGGATGGGTGGGCACAACGACGTATTTGCGCACGGCAACTTACCGGGAGAAGGAACGGGATTATGTGGCGGCGGCGAAGCTGCAGGGGGCGAGCACGGCGCGGATCCTTTTCCATCACGTGCTGCCGAATGTGGTCGCCATCTTGGTGACGCTGGCGCCTTTTGAAATGGCTGGGGTGATCACTTCGCTGGCAGCGCTGGACTTTCTCGGTTTTGGATTGCCACCGGATTATCCGAGCTGGGGTCGGTTGCTTCAGGAAGGCACGGAGAATTTCAATTATCCATGGATCGTCAGCAGCGCGTTCGTGGCGATGGTCAGTGTGCTGGTGCTGGTGACCTTTGTGGGAGAGGCGGTGCGTGAGGCCTTTGACCCGAAAAAATTTACCACTTACGAGTGATGCAACAAACGAGAAACAAGACACAGCAAAGCAATCGGTCTGGCATCGGCTGGTGGGTGATGCTGTCGATGGCGTTCAGTCTTTCGATGGTGGAGTTGCGGGCAGACGACCGGTTCCCCCCTTATGACAATTCGGAAGAGGCCAAGGCATATTATGCCTCCAAGCCGGAGTTTTTTAAGCGCAAGCCACTGGCTGAGTTGCCGGCGGATCTGGTATGGGAGAATGGGGCGGACAAGCCGGAGATGGGCGATCCGGCAGCCAAGAAAGGCGGGATTTTTCGGGATCAGATCGGTGCTTTTCCAAACACGTTGCGCATCATCGGACCAAGTGCGGGCGATGGGTTTCGTGGAGAACACTGGGATTATATCAATGTCCAGCTGATCCAGCCCTATCTGGATGGCGAGGGTTGGGTGCCGGGGCTCGCAAAAGAGTGGGCGGTGTCGAAGGATGGCAAAACGATGTATTTCCGGCTGCACCCAGAAGCGACTTATTCGGACGGGGTGAAGATCGACACGGAAGATTATTTCATGCTGTTTTATGTGATGCAGTCGCCAAACATCCAGGATCCCTGGTATAACGATTATTACACCAAGGAATTTACTGGAGTGACTATTTACGACAGTCATACCTTTGCGTTTCACTTTCCTGAGAGCAAGCCGGACCGGATGTGGATTGTTTATGATTTGCAGCCTTTCCCACGGCATTTTTACAAGGAGTTTACCGAGGACTTTCCGGCGAGGTATCAATGGCGCAAGTATCCCACCACGGGTGCTTATGAGATCTATCCTGACGGCATCAAGAAGGGTCGTTCGATCATGCTGACGCGTGTGAAGACCTGGTGGGCGAAAGACATGAAGCACTTCCGCTACCGGTTCAATCCGGACTTTATCGAATACAAGGTGATTGGCAGCGCGGACAAGGCCTGGGAGATGTTTCGGCAGGGACAGCTTGACTGGTTTGCGATGGGTTTGCCGCGGTATTGGTATGACAAATCGGAGGTGCCGGAGTTTTACAACGGTTACATTGAGCGGCAGAAGTTTTACAATGACTTTCCCCGGATCTCTCGCGGAATTTATCTCAATATGTCGAAGCCGGGGTTAGATAACCTGGATGTGCGTCTGGGGATAAGTTATGCGATGAATTTCCAGAAGGTGATCGATGTGGATTTTCGTGGTGATTATGAGCGGATGCAGAGCACGTTTGCGGGGTTTGGTAAGTTCACCAATCCGAACATCAAGGCGCGGCCTTATGACGTGGTGAAGGCACGCGAGCATTTCACCAAGGCGGGTTACACCCAGCAGGGGCCGGACGGGGTGCTTCGGAATGCGCAGGGCAAACGCTTAAGTTTCACCTTCTCCATTCCACAAGGACAGTTTGTGCCGATTGCGTTGCGCTTGAAGGAGGAAGCGTTGAGAGCCGGATTGGACCTCAATCTTGAGGTGCTCGATTTCGCGGTGTTGAGCACGAAGGTGAATCAGAAGAATCAGGAGATTGCATTGCTGGGTTGGGCCGCCATGCCGCCGTATCCGAGGCTGTGGGATTATTATCATAGTGTGAATGCCTACAAAGTGATGCCGGATGGCTCGCGCAAGGTGGTGCCGGATACGAATAACATCACGATGACGGCTGATCCGGCGATGGATCCGTTGATTGACCAATTGCGGGTTGCCCAGACGGAGGATGAGGTGCAGCGACTCTCCTGGCAGTTGCAACAGATGGTGGAAGATCTGGCGGTTTCGATTCCGGCATGGGAGTCGCCATCTTATCGTTTTGGATACTGGCGTTGGGTGAAGTGGCCGAAAGGTGGCAACCTCAAGCACAGCCAGTTACCCTTCGACACCCATGTGCACTGGCTTGATGAAGAGGCGCGCAAGGAAACGATGGAGGCCAGGCGGGAGGGACGCTCGTTTGGTGAAGTGTATCACGTCTTCGACCAGCATAAGATCAAATGAGCAAGCACGGCGATCACATCCTCGAAGTTAGAGATCTCGTCACGTCGTTCGATACCGATGCGGGTCGGTTGACGGCGGTGGATGGCATCAGCTTCAACGTGCCGCGTGGCAAGACCATGGGCATCGTGGGGGAGTCGGGCTGTGGGAAAAGTGTGACGGCATTTTCGATCACGCGACTGCTTCCACAACCCCATGGCAAAATCCTTGGAGGCAGTGTGAAGTTTGAGGGTCAGGAGCTGACCAGCTTGCCGTTGCCGAAGATGCAGCATTTGCGCGGCAATGAGATCAGCATGATTTTCCAGGAACCGATGACGGCACTGAATCCGGTGCAGAGGGTGGGGCGTCAGTTGGCGGAGGCGATTTTGCTGCACACCAAATGCAGCAAGAGCGAGGTGCTGGCGAAATCGGTGGAGATGTTCCGACAAGTGCGCATTCCTGATCCTGAGCAGCGGTTGGGCGAATATCCGCATCAACTGAGTGGGGGGATGCGGCAGCGGGTGATGATCGCGATGGCGCTGATCAACCGGCCGAAATTGTTGATCGCGGATGAGCCGACCACGGCGCTGGATGTGACGGTGCAGGCGCAGATTCTGGAGCTGATTGCAGACCTGCAAAAAGAGATGGGCATGAGCGTGGTGTTGATCACCCATGACCTTGGTGTGATCGCCGAGATGTGCGACGAAGTCGCGGTGATGTATGCGGGGCGAATTGTTGAGCAGGCACCAGTGCGGGAGTTGTTTGCAAATCCGCAGCATGCTTACACACGGGGTTTGTTGGAGTCGATGCCGAAGCTGGAGAACGTGCCAAAGACCCGCTTGCCGGCGATTCCTGGGAATGTTCCCTCGATTGAAAACTTTGTGGCGGGGTGCAGGTTCGCCGCTCGCTCGCGTCGCGAACATCTGCCCGAACACTTGAGCGTCCGCCCGCCTTTTGCTGAGATTTCACCGGATCACTGGGTGGAGAAATGTCCTGTTTGTGCGGGAAACGAAATTGCCAACGCATCTGGTGTCAGCTATAACTTATCTCATGAGCAAGATTCTGGAACAGATCCGCGAGGGGCGCTTGAATCAGCGCAAAGCCACCTTGGCAGAGGCCAGGGCGCAAATCGCCAGGAACCGGACTCTGCGGACCGAACGCGCCAGCTCAAAAACGAGTTCGACTCCATCGTTGCATGGGCAAAAGGCGCAGGCAGACTGATCCCTGCGGATCGCTACCAGACACCCGAGGAATCGGGGGCGGAACACCGGGTTTATTTTGATCCTGAACAAAGCAGTGCGATCAAGATCACCAATGCCAATCGTGCTGGCATGAGTTATCCGGACGGTGAGCCGCATGCGGGATTGCCAGCCGAGTATCTGGAACGCTGGAGGTTGCACAATTTAATCTTTGCCGATGATGTGACACTGGAGGGCGTGATCCAATCCCCTGCTGGAGTGGCCTTGGTGGTGCGGCAGTGCTGGATCAATGGCACCGTGCCTGAAGTTTGGCAAATTGCCGACTTCATGAACGAGTTGGGCTTTCAAGCGACCCTGCTGCAAGAATGCTATTATCGAGCCGCGGACGATTTGGCGGTGATGGATTGTCACGATGGCAATTTCATGCTTGGTGATGACGGCATGGTTTATCCGATTGATGTGATCCCGCTGCGACCGGATGCGAACCTAAAACAACGTCTCGGCATTTCATCATGAGCCTGCTTTCTGTCCAAAATCTAAAACTCCATTTCCCGGTTCGTGGTGGGGTGTTGCTGCGCGCGGTTGCCTCTTGCAAGGCGGTGGACGGGGTGTCGCTCGAAGTCGACAAGGGAGAAACGCTGGGGTTGGTGGGTGAGTCCGGTTGTGGCAAAACGACCTTGGGCAAGTCGATCGTGAGGCTGCTGGATCCGACGGATGGCCGGATTGTCTTTGATGGGGAGGACATCACTCATTCGAGCGTGCGGGCTTTGCGTCCGAAGCGTCGGCACATGCAGATGATCTTTCAAGATCCGGCGGAGTCATTAAATCCGCGACACACGGTGCGGGACATTCTTGAGGAGCCGTTCATCGTGCAGAAGCTCGGCAACAAGCAGGAGCGTCGCCAGTGGGTGATGGAGTTGCTGGACAAGGTGGGCCTCAGCACGAGTGCGGCGGACCGGTTTCCCTTTGAGTTCTCGGGAGGGCAGCGTCAGCGCATTGGCATTGCGCGTGCGATTGCGTTAAAGCCCAAGCTGATTGTTTGTGATGAACCGGTTTCTGCGCTGGATGTGAGTGTGCAGAGTCAGGTGCTCAACTTGCTGCTGGATTTGCAGCGTGACATGGGGCTGAGTTATCTTTTTATCGCCCATGGGCTTTCGGTGGTGAAACACATGAGTGACCGGGTGGCGGTGATGTATCTGGGCCGGATCATGGAACTTGCGCCTGCGGAGGTTTTGTATCGCGATCCACGGCATGCCTACACGAAGGCACTGCTTGATGCGATTCCGGTTCCGGACCCCGCCAAACGCCGCAAGCGGGAATTGCTGCAGGGCGATGTGCCTTCACCGATCAATCCGCCGGAAGGGTGTGCGTTTGGGTTTCGCATGAAACATCCGCGCTGGAAGGACAGTGTCGGGATGGATTTGAAGCTGGAAGAGATCGCACCGGGACATTGGGTGCAGAAGTGTCCTTGTTGTGTGGCCTGATGGGATTGGGGTGTGATTTTGGTTAGAACGGTTTTGTATGGGTGTGGCGACAACACTTCGCTTGCCGGAAAGGCGGGCATGGGCGAGTCTGGCGGAATGTCCTCGCAGAGCTTCCTACGACCGCCAGCTGGTTGCTGCTTTTGCGTGATGCTGTTCGTGTGGGCGGTCACTTCCAGCCTCGCGACGGCTCGTGTGCGGGATGAAGCGGGCATCTTTACCAAGGATCTGGGGGCGCAGATCCAGGCCCGGACGGATGAGTGCCTGGAACAGAGCGGCGTGGCTCTGCATGTGGTGACTTTTGCGGATCTGGATGATCATCTGGAAACCCGCAGTGTGAAGCTGCTCAAGCAACTGTCAGGGGACGAACCCGCCGTCATGCTGGCATTTGGCTGGGGCATGGATACCCCATTGATAAAAATCTCGCCGAGCCTGGGGGATCGATTTGCGGTGGGTGAATTGACTTCTTTGATGGCGGATGCGCGTCGGCCATTTTCGGACAATGCCATCACCTTGAGCCAGAAGTTTGATGCTGGCAGCCGGGTATTGAACGAGGGATTGATCGCCTTGGAGAAAAAGCGGCAGACACTGGAGAGCCGGCACTTTCCGATGGAATTGTTTCTATCGCTCGCCGCAGTGGTGCTCGGCACCGCGTTGCTGTTGTGGGTGGCACTGCTGTGGTTGCAGAAGGGGGCGGCCCGGCATGAGAAGTTTTATTTCCCTGATGTTGACGTCGAATGGCGTCTCGGTGCACCATTTGGTGGCGGTCTGATGGTGCAGACTTCCGCCAATAAGAAACCGGACCGCCGGTGAAAGGGCTATTCCAGCTGCTTGCGACGAACTTCCAGCAGCGCATCAAGGTCTTCCACAAATTTCCAAGGCAACCGACGCCGCTGGTATTTGCGCCAAAGCACATCGCGCAGGCCTTCGAAGTGGGAGATCTGCGGATTGGGCACCGGATACCACTCGGGATCGCTTTTGGTGGTGGACTGGAAGGTCCAGTCGCGAGAATCCCACTCCGCGCGAAAGATGTGCAGCACCCCTTCGTCATCGCGCTCACGCCATTCGTGGGTCTGGGAGTGGAGACGAACTTTCATGGCAGCAGCAAAGGGAAAAAAGAAAAGAAAAGTTGGAAGGCTGCTAGGTGCAGCAAGCCATTCCGCGTGGGAGATGGGTTATCCGTTCCATGCCTTTGACCTCGAAGCAACGCCGAAATGAACCGTCGATGGGCAATTTTCGCTTTTCCGAACCGCCGCCCTGCGCTTTGCTGCTGGTCCCCACCCGCGATTCCTTCACCACCCGGCACCTGCTTTTTCGGTCGCCCATCCGCACGGTTCTTCCTTCATGTCCACTCCTTCCAAACATCGCGATCTGCTGCTCATCGGCGGATATTTTGTCGCCATCCTGCTGTTCGCCGCCGTCGTCACGCCACCGGTGTTTTTTGCTGCCCAGAAAATCATTGCGGCCTCGCCGGGTGGGTGGATCGATCAGTTTTTGGGACATCGCGCCTTTCCGGCGTATTTCAACCGCGTGGGACTGGTCGCCGCGTTGGTGGGATTGTGGCCGTTGTTTCGAATGATGAAGATGCGCAAGTCGGAGGTGCTGGGCATCAATGCTTCGCGTCATTGGCTGCACTTGTTTGTCACCGGATTTGTGTTTGCCGCCGGGCTGCTGCTGATCATGGGCACCGCCTTCATCCAGGTGGATGCCTACCGCATGAAAGCAGAACCTCGCTGGCTCGATTTGTTGAGTCCGATCACCTCCGCCCTTGCCGTGGGAATGATTGAGGAGTTCCTGTTTCGCGGTGCGATTTTGGGCATTCTGTGCCGCTCCTTGGGGATGAAAGCGGGTCTGTTCTGGACGACCCTGTTTTTCGCGGTGGTGCATTTCCTCAAGCCCCCCGATGACGAGGCGATTGCCAATGCCAACGTCACCTGGACCACCGGATTCTGGGTGATCCCTCAACTGTTCCGAGGGTTCGGTCAGTTCGAGTTTTTTGTGGAAGAATTTCTCACCCTGAGCGCCGTCGGTTTTGTGTTGGGCTGGGTGCGTCTTCGGACCGGTTCATTGTGGGGCAGCATCGGCCTGCATGCCGGCTGGGTGTTTGGCTTGAAATATTTTGGTGGATTGAAGAACAACACCAAAGCCCTGAAGCAAGGCGACTGGATTCCGTGGATTGGCGAAAACCTCAAAATCGGTCTGGCCCCCTTTGCCGTCGTCTTGTTGACCGGCGTCATCATGGTCTGGTGGCATCGTCGGCTTTCTGGCGATTTTAAAAAAGACATTGCCAGCCGTCGCAGTTGATCGATGTTGGTCCTCGCAGATCACTCGCAAAGCCTGAGTGGCGGAATTGGTAGACGCGCCAGACTTAGGATCTGGTAACGAAAGTTGTGCAGGTTCGAGTCCTGTCTCAGGCACTTGTTTGGTTGTGGTTACGCAGGGCAGCATGTGGGAATCTCACTGGATTTCGGTCGGAAAACGCGGCAGAGACTGACGCTGCCACCGAGTCTGCGATGACGGCCATGCCCTTGGCGCTTACAGAAGTGCTGAAGGATTCCGCTGAAGTCCGCGCATGGTTTCGCAATCTCTCCAGGCCCATCAAGGCTGTGAACCCAGGATGTTGACTTTGTTGCAAATGAGACTATGGAATATATCAAATGGAAAAAGTCCGCACCAAATCGATAGCGAAAAAGTCACCCTTAAGGGTCGTTAGCGATTCGCGGGGCGGCGTCAGCGGAAAGAAAGATGGCAGTGGCATTGTTGTTTTCTTTGTTCATGGGACTTCAGGCAAGAATACCGCGTGGGAATACACGCCCGCAAAACTCATTCAATCCCTCAAAACGGGACTTCCGGTTCGGGAGCTCGACGACCTCCGAAGCAGCCTTGACCTCTCCATGGAAAAACTTGTGCCCATGCTCGGCATTTCCAAAGCCACATTGCATCGCCGGATGACGAAAGGCAGGCTTGATCCTGCGGAATCAGACCGCGTCGTGCGTTTCGCCAAACTCATGGGAAAGGCGGTTGAGGTAATGGAATCACCGGAGAATGCGCGGAAATGGCTTTCTGCTCCTCAAGTCGGCTTGGGCGGAGCGATCCCATTGGAGTATGCGGAAACGGAAGTTGGAGCGCGTGAGGTCGAAAACCTGCTCGGTCGCATTGAATACGGAGTCTATTCCTGATGAGACGGGCCTGGCGCATCGTAAAGGAGAAGCACGCCGCCACGGCGTTTGATGGCGAGGGAGCCTGGCTCTTCGGCGGACGGTGGAACTCGCGAGGCACGCGTGTGGTTTACACCAGCGCCAACCTTTCTCTCGCGGCGCTGGAGAGCCTTGTTCATCTCAATCCGCCCGTAACTTTCAAATATTTGGCCATCCCGGTCGAATTTGACGAGGCCCTCGTGGAAGTCATGACTTTCGCCGCCCTGCCTGCTGATTGGACCGAGGAACCGCCGCCGCCTTCCACCATGGAGATTGGCGATCGGTGGGTGAAGGAGTCGCGCTCCGCCGTGCTGGAGCTGCCCAGCGTCATCATCCCGTCAGAACCCAACTACCTGCTCAATCCAGCCCATCCCGACTTCAAAAAAATCACCATCGGCAAGCCCGGGCCATTCTCCTTTGATCCACGGCTGCTCTGAACGCCGCTCATTTGTCCAAATTCGTGGCAAGAATCTCAAATCTTAGGCTGAATCCCGCCTCAGCCACGCGCTTCCGCTCAGCGACCGCAGTTTGGAAGGGAGTGATAGGGCGTGCGGTTTGGAGATGCCTTGAAAATGTTTGAAAATGATCGCCGAATGAAAATTATCAGCACACCAAAAAACCTGGGGATCTTCGATCCCGGGCCCATCATTCTTTGCCAAAGAAAACACCCGAGTGACCGAATCCCTTGCCATAGTGTCATGGATCAGCTTTGATTAAATTTTTACCCACAAAACCTCCGAATGTCCATCCGCACCCTTGCCCAGTTCGAATCTCACTTCTGGGAGGCCCCGAACATCCCGCGTGGGTCGGTGGATATCAAATCAGATGTCTTCCCACTACTGTTTTTCAAGCAATACTCGGATGTGCATGACGACGAGCATGCAAGCAGGTTGGAGAAGTTCGACGGAAATCAGGAAGCCGCGCGGTTCTCGGAGATGACTCGCTGTGGAAGATTCCTTCTCACCGACGAGCACCTTCAGCGCCTCGTCCGCGCATATAAGCACTTCAATGACAAGCCCGGCTATACTCGCGTCGTGCCCCTCAATGAATTTCGGATGGAGAAGGAGAAGCTGAGCATCCCGCTTTATGTCGGCGGGGAAACGCAGGCTCAAACCGAGGCTGCCACGGAGACCGCAACCAAGACGCTGCCGGATGCACTTGCAGGCGGCTGAAAAATTTGGAAAAACTGAAAACAGCCCTTGGCCACCTTCTACAACAACCACAATGAGCCAGCCGACCCAAGACACTTCCTCCGATCTCGCTGATTGGCTCGCTAAGCAGCCATGTTGGCTTCAGCAAGCTGCTGCCGATCTTCTTGCCGAGAAAACGGTGGGAAAAGAAGAAATGATTGCCTATACGAAAATGGCCATTAGTGAGGCCGCAGGTGAGATAAAAGGAGCAGTGCAAAACATCCAATGGACAGCGCTTGGTTCCGTTGGCGGCGGCGCGATCCACCTTCAGAGCGTGGGAGAAGTTATAGGGATTGGCCAATTGAATCCACAAGTCCCTCTCAGCTTTGGAGTTGAACAAATTGCAGTTGTTTTTGGTGCTAACGGATCAGGAAAGTCGAGTTATGTCCGAATTTTGAAGCACATCTGCGGAGCGCGTCAGCAAGGGTCAATTCATGCGAACGTGTTTGCGAAGGCCACCACCGCGCAGCAGTGCTCGATAGCATACCGTGATGGCGAGAACGAGGAAAACTCCACTTGGTCACCGCCAGATGGTGTTCTTGCGAAACTGTCCACAATAGACATTTTTGACACGCACTGTGGTCATGCTTACTTGGATGCGGAGGGCGAAGCATCCTATGAACCCCGAGTCTTGGCGTTCTTGTCGGACCTAGCCGTCATTGCGGATAAAGCTGCGGCTCTTCTCCAAAGGGGCATAGAGGCGAAACCAAGTGCTCTCCCAATTCTGCCAAATGACCACGCGGCTACAGTGATTGGCGGTTGGTATAAAACTCTGAATGCACAAACTACCCAAGACGCGGTAGATACAAAATGTTCTTGGAGCGACGAGTTTGATGAGGAGTTTGCCTCATTGGCAAAATATCTTGCCGAGCGTTCTCCCAAGGAAAGAGCCAAAGAACTTGAGACGAAAAAGAGCTTTGTTGACGGAATGGTCATATTATTGACGTCACACTGCGCCGCCTATTCAGATGAGTCTTGTAGTGGCATTGTTAGTTTGAGAAAAACGGCGCTTGAGGCGCAGAAAGCAGCGGAATTGGCCGCTCAACTAAGTCTAGGAGAGGCTATTCTGGACGGTGTTGGAACGGAACAATGGTTGGCACTTTGGGCTACGGCACGCCTCTTCTCAACTGAGGCAGCATATCCCTATGACAAATTTCCAAATACGGGCGACGATGCACGCTGTGTTTTGTGCCAGCAAGAACTCTCCTCCGAAGGCAAGCAAAGACTACAAGCGTTCGAGAGCTATGTAATCAACCAAACCTCCAGCGACGCAAAGAAGGCTAAAGCTGCATTATCAGCAGCGATCAGCCGACTCCCTGATTTGCCGTCTGACGAAACACTCGAAGCCAAATGCACAAGTGGAGGACTGCCAGAAACGGATTTATTGGCGATCAAACGTTTTTATGAACTCTTAGACGCCCGCCGCACTTTGTTGTTTTCAGATAGCCCTACGCCAGAGTTTGGTGCATCCCCAGTTATTGAAAAATGGGTGGCTACTGCCCAGGCCGTCTCAGCAGGTTACGCTGAAAGTGCAAAACATTTTTTGGAGGGTTTCAACGAGCAGGAACGGTTGTTAAAGCTCAGTCGCCAAAAGGAACTGTCGGCACATCAGTGGGTTCACGCACAAAAAACAGCTATCGAGGCAGAGGTCGCGAGACTACTAAAAATTCAAAGTCTCGAAAAGGCGAAGGGGTTGTGTGGAACTCTAGCCATATCTCGGAAGAAAGGCGCTCTTGCCGAAGAGTTGATCACTCCCGCTTACATCACTTCATTCAATGCTGAACTTAAGAGGTTGGGCGCCCGTAGTGTATCAGTCGAGTTGACAAAAACTCGGGTCAGTCGTGGCTCGATCTTGCACCAAGTTAGGCTCCGCAATGCGGTGAACAGCCGGCCAATTCAGGAGGTATTGAGTGAAGGAGAGTATCGCATCGTCTGCATCGCCGCCTTCCTGGCAGATGTTGCCGCCAAACCGAATGGGTCAACTTTTGTGTTTGATGATCCAATTTCGTCTCTTGACCTAGACTACGAAGAGTCAGTGGTGCAACGGTTGGTAGAGGTAGCAGCCAAGAGGCAGGTGATTATTTTTACACATCGTCTGTCGTTGTTGGGGATGGTGCAAGACTATGCAAAGAAGGCGGATGTAGCAATGCGAGCCATTCATATCCGGCGGGAGACTTGGGGTGCAGGTGAACCAGGGGATGAGGCTATTGAAGCCGCAAAGCCCAAGGTGGTTTTGAACGAACTCCTTCCAAAGAGGATAAAAGCTGCGCGAGGCGTTCTGGCTGAACAGGGGCAGGCGGCCCATAAGCATATACCTAACTCGCCATGCATCGCTTGACTCTTGCCAATTGGCGCGGTCGGCGGGGTCTGCGCTCGCTTAGTTCTTCCAACCACAGGTGTGGGGCGTTCATCATATGAACCAACCCCATCGGTTGAGCCAATTGCACCAGCACCGAGTCACGCATCTCCTTGAAAAGATTCCACTGCCGGAGTTCTTCGCAAGGGGTAGCCCCAAGGGGAAAAATATCGTGCTTCGCACATCATTCGCTCAATGAGTAATGCCACCAAGATTTTGCCCTGCATCCACGCTCGGCTGGAGGCT